>JBGSKZ010000181.1:0-7522 GCA_041741035.1 Treponematales bacterium | reverse complement strand
GCCATAAGCGCCGATCAGCCCCGCCAGTTTCCTGCGTCGCGCCTCCAAGGCGCGCGTATCGATCGAAGCCGTAACCGGCGAGCTTCGAGCCTCCGCGCCCACGGCACGCGTTCCCGTGTCCATGGCCTCGTCCCAGCGCTGCGACGCGTCCCAGCCGCTTTCCCACGGATGGATGATAGCGGCCAAGCCATTATGCCTTGGATCCCTGCGCCGGTCAAGCCAGTCGTGATGCGCGCGTAATTTCGGGAAGATCGTACGTAGTATGTCTTTCCTGGGATCTTTACTATGGACGGCAAGGAAGGCTATCGAAACGAGAGGCGGTTGCGTCAGGAAGCTGGAATTTTTCCGACGGAACAGCCTTTGGGCGGCGCGGTCGCGATTTTCCTCCAGGTGGGACATGTGGGGTATCATGCCCCGGTCAGCGCCGTCGGAAAACTGGTGAACGAGCAGGCTCTGCAGTTCATCCCATGCCAGGTCAGGCGCGAACCAACGATACACGATGGCGTGGAAACAGGAATCCCAAAGCCACTGGGGAAGGTACGCGCCATGCTCCCGGGCCGGGCAGGTGTAGCGGAATTGCAGCCTCTTAAGCACGTCGATATCGGGTGCGTTGCGTCCCAGCGCCTGCGAGCAGTGCTCGACCAGTAAGTCCTCTTCTTGGCGAGTCACGAAAGGAGGCGTTTGCCTGAATCCGGGTCGAACAGCATGATCCTTGCCGTATCAATTTCCAGGGGAATGGTCATGCCGGTTTTCAGGTCCGGGTCTCCTTCGATCATAATCTTCCACTCGCTGTCCAGAATAGTCGTTACCAGTATGGTATACGCGCCTTGCGGCTCGATGATTTCTATAACAACGTCGTTGACGCCCGGATTGGATCCAAGCTTTATCATCTCGGGCCTTATCGCGATGCATACGCTTTGGCCGGCGAAGCGCGCGATTTCTGGAGCCGAATCAGCCGCCCCGAGGTCGAGGGAGACAGGGCCGGATTTCCCCTTTACCCTGGCCAGGATACGGCCCGCCGCGATCGCAAGATCGACGACCTTGACATTCGCCGGCGGCGTTCCCATGAACTGGGCCGTGAATAGGCTGTCGCAGCGATTGTAGATATCGCGGGTCGACCCTATCTGCTCTATCCGGCCTCCGTGCATCACTACGATTCGATCGGCGAGCGCTAGCGCTTCCGATTGATCGTGGGTCACGAAGATGGTGGTAGCTCCCGATTCGCGATGGATCTCCTTTAAGAAGGTGCGGACGGACACCCGTAGCTTGGCATCCAGGTTGGAGAGAGGCTCGTCCATCAGGGACAGCTTTGATTCCACCGCAAGGGCGCGGGCCACCGCCACCCGTTGGCGCTGCCCCCCGGATAGCTGCGAGGGGTAACGGCCAAGATACTCCGTGATCCCGCATACCTCGGCCACCTGGCCGACCTTGGCCGCCATGGCCGGCTTGGAGAACTTCCGCAGCTTCAAGGGATAGCCGATATTCTCCGCAACCGTCATATGCGGCCAGACGGCGTACGATTGGAATATCATGGAAATATTCCGTTCCCGCGGCGCAAGATCGGTGATATCGCGGCCATCCAGCACTATCGTGCCCTTGCTGACCAGCTCCAGCCCCGCAAGCATCCTGAGGGTCGTGGTCTTGCCGCAGCCAGATGGCCCGAGGAAGACGATGAATTCGCCCTGTTCTATATCCAGATCCATATCCTGCACCGCGAGCGTGCCATTTGGATATACTTTCCTCAGTTGCTCAAGCTTCAAATACGACACGTGCGTTCCTCCAGATCATATTTTGGCACCGCCCCACAGCTGTTTGATGTAATCCTTGATAATGAACGTAAAAACTAATGAGGGGATGAGAAGCACTACCGCCCCGGCCGCGGGGAGATTCGGTATGGTGGATGATCCGACGGTCCTATAGACGAGCAGGGCCAAGGTAGGGTTCTCGTTCGTCATTATGAGCGCGGTGATGGAATCATTCCAGGCGGCCAGGAAGGCATAGAGCGACGACGCTACGATAGCGGGAAAAGCCAGGGGCAAGGTTATCGTCATGAGCATCTTGAGCCTCGTGGCTCCGAAGACCATCGCCGCCTCTTCCAGCTCTACGCTTATGCCCTTGAATATGGAGCCGGTTATCCACGCGGTCAAGGCTATGTTGGGCACCGCGTAGACGATGGCCAAGGACAGCGGCGTATCGTACAGGTTCATTTTCATGATGTAGATGACCAGCGGAAGGGATAGCGAAACGGCGGGGAACATCCGAACCACCAGGAGCGTAGTGCTGAAGGCCGCCATGCCCTTGAACCTGAACCTGGCAAGTATGTAACCGGTCGATCCGCCCAACATGAGGGAAATGAGGATGGTCCATCCTGCGGCCTGCAATGAATTGCCCAAAGCCTCCATAGTTCCGTCTGCAAGTATGAAAAAAATGAGGTAGTTGCGGAAGAAAGCCTTCTTAAGCTTGATCTCCATCATACCCGGGGCCAGCCTTGCCTTGGCGAACAGTCCCGCCGCCTCCTGTTCTGAGAGTATGACATTCAACTGGTTCTTGCAGTACAGGGACAAGTCCAGAGGATCTCCGGTCGTCTTCACCGCCTCATAGTCCTCGCCCTTGGCGAGCAATAAGGTAAAGCTGTCCTTGTCGTCGTTGTATCGTATCCCGGCCCGGTAGGAAAGCGTCGGCAACAGCTTGGCCGGGAACTGGTAGGCTTCATAATTGGAGGCGAAGGATATGGTAAGGAAATAGAGGATCGGCAAGAGCACCATCCCGCAGATCGCGGCGAGGATAAGCCAAAAGACGGCGCGGCGCCAAAGCCCGCCTTTGAGCCCGCTCATGCGCCGCCCTTTCCCTGCTGCTTACCGCCCGACAGGCGCAGGTAGAAGGCGACCGAGGCAAGCACGATAGCCACGACGATCACGGAGAGCGTGTACGCGTCTTTTCGCGCGAATTCCCCGAAGGTTATGACGTCTATATTGTAGGCTATCCTCTCCACCAGGAGGGGCACCACATTGTAGCCAAAAATCATCACCGCTATCAGCCAGACCTGAATCGCCGCGATCACCCGGAGTATCATGGCCGTGACTATCGTCGGCTTGAGAATGGGGAATACGATGTCTTTCAGCGTCTGTAACTTGTTCGCGCCGAAGACCCAGCCGGCTTCTTCGAATTCCTTGTTGAAGTTCTGGAGTCCGGCCAGCAATATGATCATGACGGTGGGAAGCACCGTCCACGTGTCTACGATGATCAGGAACATCGCCGCTTTAAGATTCCGGAACGACATCCAGTCGACCGGATTGGCCGCGTCCATGAGGCCGATCGAGGAGAGGAAGGAATTGATCCAGCCGAAGCGGTACAGCCCGGTCTTCCACAGGATGCCGACGGCGGCCGGGGGAAAAGCCATGGGGATCAATGCTATGAACAGAACGAGGTTGGAGAACTTGAATTTCTTGTTGAGCCACAAGGCTAAGGCGAAGGCCAGGACGAATTGCACCATCGCCGAGCCGATCGTGAAGAAGACGGTGTTGACGAACGCCGTCCGTATTTCCGGCTCAGCCAGCAGCCGCAGATAGTTCTCAAGAGTGGCTTGGCCCGTACTATCGGTAAACGACTCCTGGATGACCCGCACGGTCGGCCTGATCCAGAAAGCCGCATAGTATACCACCACGGGCGCTAGGAGCCATATTGGGGAAAGGCGTAGACCGTTTCGTCGTAGCGATCGCATAGGCTGTCACCTTGATGGCGCGCCGGCTCAACGGCGTTGAACCGGCGCGCCGGCCTTTTATTTGATTCTCAGCTTCTCGAGTTCAGCCTGTTTCTGATCCAGATAGGGCTGCGTGATGGCCTGCCCGCTAAGTATATCGCCGATGACCTGCTCATACAGCTTCTTCACCTGCCCCCAGTCCTGGAATTCCGCGACCCGCACGCGGTCTATCAACGTGGGACCGGTCAGCGTAGCCAGCCCCATGCGCATGATGGAGTCGGCCGGGTCGTCCTTGAGCCGCGAGGTGACTTCGGCCTTGGATGGAATCCAGGGTCCGGTATTCTTCATGACGGCGTAGAGTATATCGTCGCTGAGGAAGAACTCCACGAACTTTGCCGCGGCGGCCTTGTTGGCGGAACCTGCTACGATGCCTATGCCATGCCCGCCGATTATGGTGCCGCGTTTCCCCGATCCGCCGATAGGTACCGGCGCTACCACGAATTTGTCTGGAGCCTGGCTGAAGGACGCGTTGGCGTATGCCTGATGGAATACCGTGATCCAAGCTTCCTCGGTCACCAGCGCCGCGGTCGGGAAGTCTATGGTCGGGGAGGACGGCAGGATACCGTCCTTCATCGAAGCGATAGCCTTGAACGCCGCTATGGATGCCGGCGTGTTGAACGCGGGAACGTAGGCGTCGCCATATGAGAGCTGAACCGAGTTGAATTCATAGGTGGCGAATTTCCCGGCTAGCGCGGGGAACACGTACCTGGCCGAGCCGGTTTCCTTCTTGATCAGATTGACCCAGTCCGCCATCTGCGCCCAGGTAAGCTTATTGATGTCATAGCCGAGCTTCTCAAGATAGGGAAGCGCCTTCCGATTCGCTATCGTCAAGTACACGTCGGCCTGAAGGGGGACGAAATAGCGCTTGCCGCCCTGGACGAAATTGTCGTCGAACTGCGTGATGTAGGTGCCGGAGGGCACTTTGTCATAGGCTTGTACCGCCTGATACTGCTGTACCGCCGGCACGGCGGTCGAATCGTGGGCGATCAGGATGTCGGTAGTCCAGTTGCCCGTCTCCTTTTGCACCTGCAGCAGCTTATACAGCTCGC
This sequence comes from Treponematales bacterium, assembly GCA_041741035.1. Classification (GTDB taxonomy): domain Bacteria; phylum Spirochaetota; class Spirochaetia; order Treponematales; family UBA12059; genus UBA5200. The sequence goes on along the minus strand of JBGSKZ010000181.1, from coordinate 2,713 downwards.
TGGCATTCGCCACGACCTGCAGCTCGACCTCTATGCCCGTCTCGGCTTTGAACCTGGGCAGTATCTGCTCCTTGATGTACTGCTGCTGGACCGGGTCGTAAAACATCTGGGAAACAATCTTGATCTTCTGCGGCGCGGCTTCCTTCGTGCCTGTCGCAAAAACTGGGTTCAGCATCACCATGGCAAGGAGCGCCAGCAAAAGAAACCTACTTCCCGACTTGACCATATGTTCCTCCTATAAATTTCACGGCAATCCGTGATTGTGCTCGTTCGCTATTTTGCCGTATCGGCGCTTGAAAGCCGCCTGAAGCTATCCATCCGGACGATGGACTGCCGCGTCCGCGCGGCCTCCGCGGCAAATGCCATCCAGTGGCCCTCCAGGGATTCCTCAAGCCTGGAGCGGCTTTGTGGCTCGGCGGGAGAAGCGCCGAATAAGGCAGCTATGTCCTCCATCAGCGCGTCATCGCCGCCATTGTGGCCGCCTACAGCGGCTTCCAGCTGAATCCTGTCCCGGCTGCCGGACTTGAAGCTACGTACTTCAAGCCAGCCTTCTTTGAGATTGCCCACTAGTTCGCCCGCAGAACCCGATATCTGGATGGTACGGCTAATATCGGCGGTGTGGGCATTGAGCGCGAACGACGCGCTTATGCCGTTCGTGAAGCGTATCAGTACATGCTGGTGATCGACGACATCGTTGTCGCAGTGATAGACGCAACGGCCATAGGGGCCGTTAAGAAGGGCATTCATCCGCGCCTTGAGGGAAGGGTCGTCGCTTATGGTAGAAGCAGGCCAGCCCGCGTCGTCCGTGAGGTAGAGGGCGGGAGCGTACCAGGAACAGCTAGTGCGGGCCGGACAGCCATCCAGGCATCGTTCCGGCGCGCCCGGAGGGGCGTTCTCTGCTCTGAACCAACTCAAGTCTCCGAACGAAGCTATGCTTTCGGCGCGTGAGCCGGCCAGCCAGTAGAGGATATCAAGGTCATGGCAACTCTTGGCCAGGATAGCGGGGCTCGCCAAAGCGGAATTGCGCCAGTTCCCGCGCACGTAGCTGTGGGCAAAATGGTAGTACGCGATGTTTTCCTGAAGATTTATGGAAATAATCTTTCCGATGGAACCGCCGTCCACCAGATCCTTGAGCGTCGAAAAAAATGGCGTATACCGCAATACATGGCAGACAATGACCCGATGGCTCGCGCTTGCGGCAGCCTTGTCAATGGCCGCGCATTCATCCACATTGACCGCTACGGGCTTCTCAAGGACTATGGAGCAGCCCTTGCCCATGAAAGCCATAGCCTGCTTGAAGTGAAGCCGGTCCGGGGTACAGATGAAGACCAGATCCCCGGCCTGGGCGCTTTCCAGGAGCCGCTCCCAATCCGCATGGCTCCTGCCCGCCTCGATGGCATGGTCCTTGGTAAATTTGGCCAATCGATTGGCGTTTGGTTCGGCGATCGCAGTGAACTTCAATAGCCAAGGATGCGCGAGAGCGAAGCGGCCGTAGGCATCGGCGCCCCGGTTCCCGGCGCCGATCAGCACGGCATTCACTCTTTTTGCGGGCATAGTCATACATTCATTATCAAGGCGTTTGTCCGGGAAATAAATGATATAATCGGACAAGATTTTGATATTTCCGGTCCTATCGAGAGGAGAACGCGATGGCGGAAAAAGGGGATCTGCTGGATACTGTCCGCCAGATGACCGCCCCGGCCGACTTTTTTATCGGGACGGGCTCGGCGAGGCCGATCGCCGTCCGTAATGTCCTCTCCTTCTGCAGGCTGAAAGCCAATGAACTAGGCGCCAAGAGAAGCCTCCACCACCGATACGTGCTGTGTTTGAACCTGCATGGAACCAATCGCGTCACCCTGATCCTAAATTCGGTGGCTATGCATCTAGCGCCGAATAGGTACATACTGCTGACGCCACATCAGCTCCATACCTACGCCGGCCTCGACGAGCGCGAAGTCGCTATATTGTTCGTCACCTTCGAGACGGAAGACGCCGACCTACTCATGCACGTATCCAGCAGGGTGATGGAGATCACCCCATCCGTAAGGGGAGCCCTTACGGCCTTTATAGAGGAGTACGCGAAGGGCGACTCGTTCCGGCATGATAATTTAGTCGTGCTGGCGACGCAGAGCCTGCTTGAGGCCATAATCGGCAACAACGCCTATGCCGGCACGGAAGCCCACGAGCCCTTGCCGGCCACGCTGAGGGAGGTCATGCTGAAACTCGCCGAAATGCAGGCCCCCACCGTCCTCGGCGTAGCCAAGGAAGCGGGCCTTTCGGAAGCCTATCTAAGGAAACTGTTCAAGAAATCTATGGGGATTTCCTTAGGCCATTACCTCACCGAAATGCGGCAGAACAAAGCCCGTAGCCTGTTAGGGGCTTCCGAGGAAAGCGTCTCGCAAATCTCCGAAATATGCGGTTATAAATCCCTCTATGCTTTTTCCCGGGCGTTCCACGCCTTCAATGGATGCACGCCGAGCCAATACCGCTCGCGCATACGAAATCTGATTCGATGATAAGGGCCGCGACGGCCAGCCTCGTCCGGGCGGCCGCGTATCAGCGCACAGCCCCGCCGTGAAAAAATAGCCGGTATACGGGGCTACCGCCTAAGGAAATCTCCTCGATGCCGCTGTACATGGTCAGCGCGCCTGAGCTTGAGCAGCGGTACGTATACGGCGCGCGCTCGTAAGCGGGGCAGCCGCGATAGGGCTCC
>JBGSKZ010000180.1:0-1237 GCA_041741035.1 Treponematales bacterium | reverse complement strand
ATCGGATATGTATTGGATGACCGCCAGATCGTGCGCTATGAACATGTAGGTAAGGCCGAACTCTTCCTGCAAATCCTTGAACAGGTTGAGTATCTGCGACTGTATGGATACGTCCAGCGCCGACACGGGCTCGTCGCAGAGCACGAGGTCCGGCTTTAAGGCAAGGGCGCGGGCTATGCCTATGCGCTGCCGCTGTCCGCCCGAGAATTCGTGGGGATAGCGGTTCTTGAAGTAACGGGAAAGGCCCACGCGCTCGAGGAGCTGTTCCACGCGCTCGTCGATCTCTTCCTTGCTGAGGCTGATGAGGCCTTCTTTGGTAAAGATCCTCATAGGTTCCGCTATGATATCGCGGGTGGTCATGCGCGGGTTGAGCGACGCGTAGGGATCCTGGAATACGATCTGCATATCTTTGCGCGCCGCCATGAGCTCATGGCTTGGTATCCTGGTAAGGTCTTTGCCTTTAAGCAGCACCTTGCCGGCCGTGGGCTTATGCAGCTGGGCTACCGCGCGGAGCGTAGTGGATTTGCCGCAGCCCGACTCGCCCACCAGGCCAAGGGTTTCGCCTTTTTTAATGGACAGGTCAACGCCGTCCACGGCGTAAATAAAGCCCTTCTTGCGGTTCCAAAGCATACCCGTATGGTAGGGGAAATGCATCTTGAGGCCCCGCACTTCGAGCAGGTTTTCGTTGTTCTCCATTTATTTCCCCTCTCCATACAGCCAGCATGCCACGTCCCGTCCGTTGCTTATGGTCGTGGCCGGCGGGTATTTGCTCTTGCATATATCCATGGCGCGATCGCAACGCGGGAAGAAGGGGCAGCACTCAGGCAAGTTGATTACGTTAGGCGGCTGGCCGGGTATGGAATACAGGCGCTGTTTGTTTTCCTTGTCCAGGCGCGGCACGCTCCTGATAAGGCCCTGGGTGTAGGGATGCTTAGGATCGGCGAAGATCTCGTCGGCGTTGCCCTTCTCCACGACGCGGCCCGCGTACATGACGCAGATATTATCGCACATGCCGGCCACCACGCCCAGTGAGTGGGTGATCAGTATGACCGCGGTGCCCAGGCGGTCGGACAGCTCGTTGATAAGGTCAAGAATCTGAGCCTGAATGGTTACGTCCAGGGCGGTCGTGGGCTCGTCGGCTATGAGTATCTCGGGATTGCAGGACAGGGCCATGGCTATCATGACGCGCTGGCGCATGCCGCCCGAGAACTGGTGGGGGTATTGGTCAATGCGCTTC
>JBGSKZ010000179.1:0-1291 GCA_041741035.1 Treponematales bacterium | reverse complement strand
CTTCAAGCCTTTCACGATAAGCCAGCCCGCAAGAAAGACTTCATTCAATACTATTGGCAGGAAAAACAGCATGCCGAAGGAGAGCGGATGGCCGGCGTGTTCGAATATATTAGCGGCCAGGAGAAGCGCGAGGGCTACAAGCCCCCATACCGAAACGAAGCGGGGTATCAGCCTTGATCGGTACAGGATCAGATAGAATAGGAAGCCTGTTATGACAAAGACATACGAATGGACGGCGTATACCAGGCCATGGATACGCTGATAGATAGGCGCTGAAGGCAAGGTTAGGAAGGCGGCAAGGCAGAGGGTAAGGCCTTCCAGGATCCTGGGCACGATAAACCAGCCGGCCATTTTGCTCTCGCGGGCTGCGAGCTGGGGGTAGAGCATAAGCGCGGCGAGTATCACAGCGAGGCCGCTCATGAACTCGAGGCCGAGTATCGCGCCTTTATTCGCCGTGAGCAGGCTGCCCAACACGCCATAAGCTGCGATAAGAGAAATGCCTGCGATTATTTCCCTTGTCCTCGTATGCTTGAATTCCTTATGCATGATCCTTATCCCTTTCCGTTTCGCACTCAAAAACCTCGCCTATGCTCACGCCGAAGGCCAAGGCTATGCGGAAGGCCAGTTCCAGGGAGGGGGAATATTTATCCGCCTCCATGGCGATGATGGTTTGCCTGGATACTCCGGCCTTTTCCGCCAGGGCTTGTTGGGTCATCTCCCCGGCGAAAAAGCGCAGCCTGCGTATGTGGTTGCTGATGCGCAGTTTCCCTTGCATATCAAAACCCTCTGCGGTAATAGAAGAGCTGGGAAAATCCTTCGAAAATACTCCCGGCGAAGAAGCCGAAGAAAAGGATGTTCAGCATAAGCACGGGCGGATAGCCCAGCGCCAGGCTGAATAAGGCGGCGATAAATCCGGTGCCGGCGATGATAAACCCGACTCTCATTGACTTCAGCTCTATAAGCTTGTCCCGCTCGTCCTCCACCATTTCCTGCTTGATGGTGCGTTCTATGGCTTTGTCGTCGCTCTTTTCGTCCCGAAGCTTCTCTCTCACCGCTACGCCAACGGAGAGCAGGATGTGAAACAGGATCTGCAGGACGATGGTGACGATTATGCCGATACCGATATATTTCAGCATCATTTCCGCCCACAGGCCCAGGTCATCGAGCGGGGCCGCGCCGCTACGGTAGCGGCTTATGGCATGGATGCTATAGGCCCCCATGAGTATGAGTCCGGAGGCTATACTGGTTACGGTTTTCTTCTCTTGATACGACATGGCGATTCTCCTTACAA
>JBGSKZ010000178.1:0-1063 GCA_041741035.1 Treponematales bacterium | reverse complement strand
TAGGCGTAGCGGTGAGAGAGAAGCTGCGGGACGAAAAGAGCGACGACAAAGCCATAGAACGCACCATCAAGCAGGAAATGGTGGAGGACGAGCGGGACAAGCTTATAGAGCTGAAGTCAATGAGAGTCGGGTTCATCGTAGCCGGCACCGGATTTATCGCCGCCTTATTCAGCCTGGCGCTGGGCTATGCGCCCGTGCTTATGCTGAACATCCTCTTCTTCGGCTTCTTCGCCGGGAGTATTTTCGAAGCATTTACCCAGCTCTTCTATTATCGCAGAGGGTTTTGATATGCAAGGGAAACTGCGCATCAGCAACCACATACGCAGGCTGCGCTTTTTCGCCGGGGAGATGACTCAACAGGCCCTGGCGGAAAAGGCCGGAGTATCCAGGCAAACCATCATCGCCATGGAGGCGGATAAATACTCCCCCTCCCTGGAACTGGCCTTCCGCATAGCCTTGGCCTTCGGCGTGAGCATAGGCGAGGTTTTTGAGTGCGAAACGGAAAGGGATAAGGATCATGCATAAGGAATTCAAGCATACGAGGGCAAGGGAAATAATCGCGGGCTTTTCCCTTATCGCGGCTTATGGCGTGTTGGGCAGCCTGTTCACGGCGAATAAAGGCGCGATACTCGGCCTCGAGTTCATAAGCGGCCTCGCGGTGATACTCGCCGCCCTAATGCTCTACCCCCAGCTCGCCGTCCGCGAGAGGAAATTAGCCGGCTGGTTTATCGTGCCCCGGATCCTGGAAGGCCTTACCCTCTGCCTTGCCGCCTTCCTAACCTTGCCTTCAGCGCCTATCTATCAGCGTATCCATGGCCTGGTATACGCCGTCCATTCGTATGTCTTCGTCATAACAGGCCTCCTATTCTATCTGATCCTGTACCGATCAAGGCTGATACCCCGCTTCGTTTCGGTATGGGGCCTTGTAGCCCTCGCGCTTCTCCTGGCCGCTAATATATTCGAACACGCCGGCCATCCGCTCTCCTTCGGCATGCTGTTTTTCCTGCCAATAGTATTGAATGAAGTCTTTCTTGCGGGCTGGCTTATCGTGAAAGGCTTGAAG
>JBGSKZ010000177.1:0-5563 GCA_041741035.1 Treponematales bacterium | reverse complement strand
CGAGGCGCTGGCCAAGGCGCTCGGCAAGGTACTTTTCCTCGTGGGATTGGATAATGAACGGGATCCGGAGAAGGGGGGGCCGGATCTTTCGCCGCCCCTGCCCAGCGCGGGCTAAGGCCGGCGGCGCTAATCTTCGGCGGCAGCCTTTAGCCAGCCTTCACGCCGTTGCCGCCAGCCTTCATGCCGTGGCCGCCAGCCTTCATGCCGTGGCCATCGGGCCGCGACCCGGGCGCCGAGAAGGCTACTCCCGGCCGCCATCCCCGGGGACATAGCGCTCGGGCAGTTCCCACAGGAGCACACGCACGCCGTTTTCCTCGAGCACGGGGCTATCGAGGGAGTCGAGCAGGGGCTTGAAAGGCCCCTCGCCCTCGGAAGCCAGGTTCAGGACATCGCAGGAAAGCTCGGCTTTCAGGTAGTCCTCGAAATGCCACTTCGCCGAGGCGCTATAACTCGTGCCCACGAGCGCTACCGATATGTTCTGCGCCCCGAAGAGGGCCGCGGCGTCCAAGCCCCCGCCGGTATCCTCGGCCAGGAGCTCCAGGCCGGCAAGGCTATCGGGAGGAGGCAGCGGCCGCCACGGGACGCCACGGGCCGGCAGGAAGGCCAGCAAATCGCCCCTATGCTCGGCGTAGCTCGACTCGCGCAGGCGGTAATCGGTTTTGGGAAAGCCTTGCGCCTCCGGCAGGTCCTTTATCGCGGCGGCCGCGAGCCGCGCCGCCACCAGGGCGCCCTCGGGGCTCCAATGCGTGTCCCCGCGCAGGAACAGATCGAGGCTTCCATCGTAGGACAGAAAAGCCTCTTCCAAATCCAGCGCGGGTATCCCCAGCGACGAGAAGGCGGCCAAGAGCGTGGCGTAGCGCCTTTCGTTGGCAGGCTTCAAGCCCGCGGGCAGGAAGCCGGAATAGATACGCGCCTTGGCGGGCACGGGCAGTATGAGCAGCCGCACGCCTTTGGCCTTAAGCCTGTCGTCCGCGCTCTTGGCGAAGGCGGCTATATCCCCGTCGAGGTAGCCAAGGTCGTCTTCGAACTCTTCCGTGGAAAAGAGCCAGGAATCGCGGCCGACCAAAACGCCCGGATAGCCCTGGCCGAATATAGCCCAGCGCGCCTCGGCCACGGCCGCAACGGCCCAGGGCCTGAGCGCGAGCATAGTATCGAAGCGCTTCTGGAACGCGGCCTGGGAGCTACCCGTCGCCAGGGAAAGCGCCGCAGCCTTAAAGCCGGCGCTGGATCCCAAACGCTGGCTAGGGCCGGGTGTCCCCTCGGCGCTCGGCCCTGCAGCTTGGAAGCCGGTTACGGCGGGTGCCGCGCTTAAGGCCGCGCCCAGGCCCAGGGCGCCCGCAGCGGCGAAGAGAATAATGAAGAAAATGCCGGCTATACGCTCGCCCCATCGCCTGTGCATATGCCTGCCCCCTAAAACTGAAAATACAGGAACGGAGAGTATGAATCCGCCAATAGCTTGAGCACGCTCAAGCCGCCTGCGCCGATCCACGCGAACCAGGCCAAGCGAAGCCGTCCCTGAGTCTCGGCTTCTTCCGCCTCTAAGGCGTGGCGCTTGGCCCTCGGCTCCAGCGCTATGATGACGAAGCCGAAAGCCAGGGACCATAGTTCCAGAGAGCCGAGCCTCCAGGCGCTTGAGAGGCTGAATGCCCAGCCGCCTCCGCCCGCCAGGGACGTGAAATAGCTCAGCGCGTGGCGCAGGTCGCGGGCCCTGAACAGCACCCAACCCGCCAAAACGGCGGCTTGGGTGAAGATTAGCCCGAGCGCCGAAGCCAGGAAGCCGGGTATCGAGCCGGATGGCGTGCCGGGTCCGCGCTTAGCGGCGAAGTATCGTTCCATGCCGAGCAGGAGGCCGTGCCAGCAGCCCCAGGCCACGAAGTTCCACGCCGCGCCGTGCCACAGGCCGCCTATGGCCATGACCAGGAAAAGGTTTAGGTAGGTGCGGCCCTGGCCCTTCCTGTTGCCGCCCAGGGGCAGGTAGAGGTAGTCCCGCAGCCAGGAGGAAAGGCTTATGTGCCAGCGCCGCCAGAAATCGCCTATGCTAGCGGCGCGGTACGGCGCGTCGAAATTCTCTATGAAGCTAAAGCCCATCATGTGGCCTAAGCCTATGGCCATATCGGAATAGCCCGAGAAGTCGAAGTAGAGCTGAGCGGCGTAGGCGACTATGCCCAGCCAGGCGTCCAGGGACCCGGGGCTGGCCATACCGAAGGCGGCATTAGCCAGCGGGGCTATGGTATCGGCAATGAGTACCTTACGGCACAGCCCCATGGAAAAACGGGCAAGGCCGTAGGCGAAGCGCGGCAGGCTATGGCTGCGCTGCCTCAGCTGCCCGGCAAGGTCTTTATAGCGCAGTATGGGGCCGGCAACCAGCTGGGGGAAGAGGGATATGTAGGCGGCAAGGTCGATGAATTCATGGGAGGGCGGCGCGTCGCGCCTATAGACGTCGATGACGTAGCTCATGGCCTGGAATACGTAGAACGATATGCCTACAGGCAGTATCACCGACCAGGCTTTCAGCGGCTCCAGCCCCAGCTGGCCAAGCAGGGCATTGAGGCTAGCCACGCCGAAATTGAAGTATTTAAAATACCCGAGCACGGCAAGGTTCAGGCCGACGGCAAGGCCCACGATGAGCCTGGCCCGAAGGCGATCGGCCCGCCCCTCGTCATAGAGGGCCCTCGCGAGGAGCAAGCCGGCCAGCCAATTCCCGAAGCTCACCGCTATGAACAAACCCAGGAAGTCGATACGCCAGAAACCGTAGAATACCCAGCTGCCCGCAAGGATCCAGCCCGTCCTGAAGCGGCCGGGCAAAACGTAGTACAGCCCCAGAAAGATAGGAAGGAAGAGGAAGATAAAGAGGGGCGAGCTGAAGACCATTGGCCGACTAGTCCGCCTGCACCGAGGCGGTAACGACGAAACTCTTGGCCGCGCCGCCTACTACCGCCAGGAACAGCGCGTAGGACGAACCCCGGGCCAGGCTGAGCGCGTGCTCGCCGCCGGCCCGCGCGCCGGCCTGGAAGGCCGCGATCTTCAGCGAAACCGGGTTCACGGCTACCTGGGCGGAGGAGCGGGGAGCCACGGCCAGGAGTATGGGCACGGAACCGTCGGCCTTCTTGAGATCCGCCGCCGCGTTCGCCCCCATATTATAGAAATAGAGCTGGGCGCGGGCGGGGTCGGCGTGGCGCTCGTCCTTAAGGATGACGAGGCCGCTATCGAGGGCCACGATCGTGTAGTAGCTCTTGGTTTCGGGCAGGAATTCAAAGCGTTTGCCGCCGAAGAAGAGGGTATAGATATCGGCGGCCACCGGCTTGTACGCGCTGGCCGCGCCGAAGCCCGCCGCGTCCAGGGTCTGGGCGCCTATCTGAAGGCTCAGCGCGCCGCCGCCGGAGGCGTTTACCAGCCGTACCAGTATGGCCGATTCGGCCACGCCCGCCCCATAGAGCGAAGGAGCCTGCGCGAAGGCCATGGCCGGCAACAGAGCCAGCGCCAGCGCCAGAAACCCGGCTATGCTATGACGATGCGATGATGTACTGCTCATGCGCCGGAGTATAGCATGATAGCCGCGGCGCGCATACGTCGGGAGGCCGGAATTAGCCGCCGTTTAGCGCTTGCATGCATGGCGCCCGCTTGGTACTGTCTTGCTCATGATAGTCCGGCCCAATCCCGCCCGCATACTCCTTGCCCTCGCGCTTCTAGCCCTGGGCGCGCGGCTTTTCGCCGCGCCCGGCGATATCGTTTCGATGCAACTCGAGCGCCGCATGTCTGCCGCGGATATAGACGCGTTCATCGCGCCGCTCTACGAGGGCAGCGTAAAGCCTACGGCGCGCTACGCCGTGAGCGTATATGCCCTGCAATTCGAGAGCGTCTATCCCGACGGCGCCAAAGCAGTAGCGTTTACCCAGGTATTCATACCCGATTTCGGGACAGAGAAGGCCGCGTTGCGGCCCGTATACGCCTTCGGCCCCGGTTCAACCGGGCTCACCGACGCGTGCAGGCCCTCGCGCGAGCACGTGGCGGGCATACGCTGGGGCCTGTACCGCGCCCACGTGCTATCCCACGCCGGCCAGGGCACCCTGGGCGTGCTCCCCGACTACCTGGGCTTCGGCGACCCCGATCGCGACCAATACTATATGCTCGCCAAGGCCGAGGCCGCCGCCATGCTCGACGCCCTGCGCGCCTTGCGCGCCCTGCTGGCCCGCGGCGGCTTTCCCGGCATATCGGGCACAAGGAATTTCGTGGCCGGCTTTTCCCAGGGCGGCCACGCGGCCTTCGCGGCAGCCGACTTCAGGGGCGGCTACGCGCCGGACATCAAGCTCTCGGGCATCATAGGCTACGGCCCGAGCACCGACCTCATAGCCCTGTTCAAGGAGTTCCCCGACGTGGCTCCCATGGCCCTCTACACCTTCCGCAATTACTACGGCAAGGCCAAGGTCGACCCCACTCTCGCGCTGGCCGACAAATTCGCCCCTACGCTCGATTTCGACGTTACCAGGCAATGCGTGGGCGGCATGCAATCCTACTATCCCATAGACCCGACGAAGCTGTTCAATAAGGAATTTTCAAGCGCCTTGCTCAACGATACCCTCGCGGCCAAATATCCCGGCATATACGCAGCGCTGCGCGAGAATTCGCCCGGGCTGCAGCGCCACGGCGTTCCCGCCCTCATACTCCAGGGCACCGACGATATCGTAGTGAGCGTGCGCAGCCAGGAAGCCTTCGCCGCCGCCTCGCGCGCCAAGGGCAATACGGTGGAGCTGAGGATACTCGACAAGGTGCGCCACGACACGAGGCAGGCTTCGTTCGCGGCGGTGCAGGCCTGGATGAAGGCGCGGCTGCGGTGAAGAATTCCCCGCGGGCGATTCGGAACATAAGGAGAACCATAAAGATGAAGAAGCGAATGCTTTCTTTGACCCTCAGCCTGGCGGCCGCGCTCCTTGCCGCCCTTTCCCTAGCCAGCTGCGCGCCGAAATGGCCTGCGGCGGATATAGCCGCGGAAGCGGCAGCCGAAGCGGGCGAACTGCCCCGCCCCATAGCCGTCGGCGAATTGCTGTCCGTAGAGGATAAAGGCGCTTTCAGCGCGGAGGCCATGAACGCGTCCATACCGAAGTTCTTCGAGCATTTCGAAAGCCCCCAGGCCCGCTACGCGGTGAACAAATACCTCCTGCGCTTCCGGAGCCAGGACTTCGACGGCGGCCCCGTCGACATAGTCGCGCAATTCTACCTGCCCGCGCGCGAAGGCTTATTGCCGCTCTACGTATTCGCCTCGGGCACGACGGGCATAGGCGACGCCTGCGCGCCGTCTTTGGAAATACCCGAGGAACGGCGCTGGGGCTGGTACGAGCAGAACATGCTCGCCTACGCGTCGCGGGGCTACGCCGTCATGTTCCCCGATTACACCGGCTTCAACGACGCCGAGCGGCCCCAGCGCTACTTTTCCAAGCTGGCCGAGGGCCGGATGATGCTCGACGCCATACGGGCCGCCTACGGCTTCTTCAGCCGCGACGGCGCCGGCGCGCGCCTATCCGGAGCCGTGTTCACGGCCGGCTATTCCCAGGGCGGCCACGCGGCC
>JBGSKZ010000176.1:0-8130 GCA_041741035.1 Treponematales bacterium | reverse complement strand
GGCGCTGAACGAGCTCCGCGTCGAGCATGATAAAATCATTACCAGCCCCGGTCATCTTCGTAAAACGCATAGCGCCGCCTTCCTTGTCCGCCCCCATGGTGCCATAGACTATAGCGCCCCGTATACCCGTCAGCGCCGCTCAGTGGCCGGCTATGAAATCCTTTACCGCGGCCTCGATCTGGTCGCGTACGCGGCGCACGCCGGCCATGATTTCTTCGTCGCCGCCCTTCATGGCCGAGGGGTCGTCGAAGGGCCAATGATGCCGTTCGGCAAGCCCGGGAAACACGGGGCAGCGCTCCGCCGCTTCTTTGGAACACACGGTGACCACGATCTGGAAAGACCTGCCGGCCTTGAAGAGATCGAAAGCGCTCTTGGTCGGATTGCCTGATATATCTATGCCGGACTCGGCCATGGCGCGCACCACATAGGGATTGAGCGTTCCGGGCTCGAGGCCCGCGCTTTCTACAGAAAAGCGATCGCCCGCGTACTTCTTTAAGAAAGCCTCGGCCATCTGGCTGCGGGCGGAATTATGCACGCATAAGAATAGGACTTTGGTCATAAACGTTCCTCCGCGTTAACGATACGGTATAAATGTTAGGCCTTGATGAGGATAGCATGAAGGCTGGGTTAGGTGGCCTCATAAAGAAGCTTTTCTTGCTTAGCGCTTAGGAGTCCCCCGTATACTTCTAAGCGGCGGGCGCCACCCGAGAATGGCATCCTTATTGATTCCCCTCGACAGGCTTATTCATGAAAGGGCTCGGTACTTCTAGTTCCGTCCCTTCAGCATGTACGGACATAATCGTAATGGCAAGAAAGGCCATCGCGGTAAAAAACGCCGCGGCGACGAGGGTCGGATTGACAATGCCCAAGAAGGTATCCAGCAGAGGCAGGCCGGGCATAAGCACTAGGAAGGCAGCGACGCAGGCGGTTAATGATACCGGCCAGAGCCCGGCCAGGAATGCTTTAAAGCGGGAAGGCTTTAACGCTTGCATCTTATGGCGCCGTGAGGAAAAGGATACCGACAAACCAAGGATGACCCCGAGCAGGGGCGGCCCGAAACCGCCGCCGACTGAGAAGAGCAACGCGGATAGTCCTATAAGCATAAGGCCTATCCTTTTGTGGCTGGGGAGGAGCCAAATAACAGCAAGGATGGCGAAAGAAACTAGATACGTGGCCATTCCCGCCGAAAGCAAATCCGGAAGTAGCGTAAACGCCGGTTCTCCATCGAGGGCGCGGAAAAAACCTGATTCCGGCCAGGAGTGTATTACTCTAGATTCTGGCCTGATAGGACCCTGCAGTAGTTCTCCAGTGCCGTGCTCGATACCCACGAGGGCGATGAGCGTACCGAACACGCGAATAAATGTTTGTTGCCCCTTTTTCATGGTTTCCTCCTCGAATGAACCGAATAATCGTCTATGGATATCAGCTTCAGCATTGCCTGGATCGCGTCATCCTCCGGATGATCCGCCGGGTCATCCCTGATTTTACGTACCGCGGCCATTCCTATGGCTACGCAAAATGTGGCTATCAGGTATGGCTGCTTAACCTGGAATTCCCCGGACGCGTTTCCCTCTTCTATCAAGCCTTGTATTAGCGGGGCGAACACAAGGGCGTTCACCCTCTCCATGATTTCTGCCGGCTCCGAGTCATCTTCATGTTGGGCAGTCCGAAAGCCTTCCCGCGCCTGGGCAAATGCTATCCGAGCGATCTGTTCCACCCTGTCCCGCGCGCTTTGTTTCGTTAACAGGCTCTCAACCAGCTTCCTTTGCGCCTGTGCCCATTGCTTTAAGGCTTGCCGGTATAGCGCGCTTTTGTCCGGGTAGTACTCATAAATAGTTTTTTTGGATATGCGGAGGGCCGCCGCCACGTCGGCGATGGTCGCGCGCTGGTACCCGTACTTCTCCGACAGGCGCCAAAAAATATCCGCGATCTCTTCTTTGCTGGCCGGCATGCGCGCCTCCCTAGAAAAAACCAGTAAACCAGAAACGTATACTGGTACATTGCAGTATTTTTGTATTTCATGTCAAGTAAGCTTTAGCCGCAGATACTTTTCTCGGGCATGAGTATCGACGCATGGAAGCCGGGACTGAGAAAAGGCCGGTTCTTCCTAAACTATCTTTCCCTTCGGAAAATTTGGTAAATACGTTAATTATGACATTAACATTGAATACTCCCGCCATGATTGTAGGCTTAGCGGCGATATATATTTTGGCGCTTATGAGTATGCGTATGAATGCAAGCGTGACGATAAAAACCGCCACGCGATGTATAATAAGTTCTGGTACGCAGCTGATCCTTGCTTAGGTCTCAACAAGCTTTGTAACACCAGGAAGGGAAACATGAGCGCGGAATTCCTAGCGACGAGCGTATCGTTGTTCTCCGGTTTTTTTAGCCTTGGGGCCGTGTATTTCATGTACCTGCGGTATCGGACTATTATCCTAAGGCTTATGCTGACCTTTCTGGCCAGCCTGCTACTGATAAGCCTAGGCGCATGGTTAGGGGACCTGGAGAGGCTGATGGAAGCTGGACGCTCTGGAGCCCTCATCGTCTGGGAGTCTATTTTCTCGCTCGGTGGCCTCGCGCTCAACGTAGCGACAGTCCCCTTTTTGATTTGCGGCTTCTTGTCGCTTCCCCTCGAAGGAGCCTGGAAAAAATTCTTGATACTCTGGGACGCTATTTTAGTCTGCGCCTGCCTGGTCTTCCCTTTTGTCCGGGATCCGGCCCCTGTTTTTACCGTTTTAAATATTCAGCTGCTGCTCACGATAGCAGGCTCCTTAGCGCTCATGGCGTTTAAGCTACGGCATATCGGGAAACTCTCCTTAAGGCGGGCCCTTGCCGCCTTCCTGTGGATAAGCGCGGCCTTCCTGTTATTCCTCGTGTTGGATATCTTGGTTACCCGCTTCTCTATATGGCCCTTAGCCTTCCTGGATGGACTCAGCCTGCCGGCTTACCTCTTAGCCCTTAATTCGGGGAGTTTTTTCTTCGCGGGGACCTTCCTGAGCTCCGATCCCCTGGTGGAGGGTGGCAGGCTCACCCAGGCCTGCAAGGCCGAGTTTGGGCTTACCCATAGAGAGGCAGAGCTAATCGAACGGCTTTTGGACGGCAGCACTAACCAGGACCTGGCGGATGCCCTGTGTATATCCCGTAAGACCGTAGAGAACCACCTATACAAGGTATTTCAGAAAATGCAGGTAAAGAATCGCGTCCAGCTCATCGCGACCCTCCGGGTATGGAAGCGCGAGGCCCGGGAGTAAACACTCATTGTGCTTTTTCCTCTTAAAATAAGGGTTTTCACCTATAGCTTCGCCGGTTTTTCTGCTCTAACGTGGTAGCAGAACCTAGCTTGGAGGTACTATGTGAAAACCGTCCCCGTTCGGCGCCGCATACGCGCTGCCGTAACGACCCTAGCCCTTATCTTGTTCCCTGCCTTCTTTTACTATCTCTCACCGGTCATGCCGCTCATAGGCGGTAGCCTTGGGATAGTCACCGGTAGTCTGGTAGTCTTCCTCTTCTTATTCTTGAGCGCCGCCTTTCTGGGCCGGGGCTTCTGCTCGTATGCCTGCCCGGCAGGCGCTCTTCAGGATGAGGCCTGCAGAGGGGGAACCCGCGCCTTCCCCGCGAAGCTACGATGGATTAAGTGGGTCGTATGGGCTTCCTGGCTGACGGGCTTAGGTTTTCTCTTTCGTAGGGCGGGAGGCGTACAGGGCATAGAGTTCGCCTTCGGCACCCAAGGTGGGCTCTCGGTAAGCGATCCATCCTCCCTGATCGCGTACCTCATGGTGGTTATCGTTTTCTTTCTGCTGGCTCTGCTGGCGGGACGTCGGGCAGCCTGCCATACGATTTGCTGGATGGCTCCCTTTATGGTCCTAGGACGAGCCGCCGGACGGGCTCTGCGTCTACCCTCCTTGAGGGTGCGCAGTACGCCGGAATCCTGCGTTTCCTGCGGCCGCTGCGACGCCGTATGCCCCATGAGCCTGCCCGTATCCCGACTGCTTGCCGCCGGGGAGATTTCCTCGGCTGATTGCATACTCTGCGGCGAATGCGTTGATAGCTGTGGACGAAATACCCTTTCCTTTTCCTGGAGGCGAATATGAACCATAATTGCTATTTTAAGATTCGATACTTGGTATTTGCGGCTTTGGCTGCCGGCTTGGCGTCTAGCTTGGCCGCGTGCGCCGGGGGACCGGAGCCAAGGGCGGACGTTACCAGCGGGCCGAGCCCGGCCGCCATTGGTACCGCGCCGATACGGGACTTGGTTTCTCCCATTCAAGGGCAGTTGCGGGTTCTGGTAGTGTTCTTCTCCCAAAGCGGCGCTACGGAACGCATAGCCCGCGACCTGGCGGATTTGTGCGGCGCGGATATAGAGGAAATCCGCGAGTATAAAGAGCGCAAAGCTCCTCAGGGTTTTTGGGGCTATTTTGGAGCGGGAGCGCGGGCGACCTTCCGGACCGCCCCCCGTATTCAGACTCCGGCTTATGATCCCTCGGACTACGACGCGCTTATCGTCTGCACGCCCGTCTATTCCTGGAGCCTCGCCCCTCCGGTCCGCTCATGGCTCCGCAGCTTCCGAGGTACCTTGCCTCCCGTAGCCTATGTGACCGTATCCGGCGACACGAAGCCGGATAAAATAGTCAGTAACATGGCTCGGGAGGGCGGCCGCGAACCTTTTTACTATGAAGGATACTCGGAGCGGGACCAGTACGCGGAAAACCGGGAAGGCTATGCGAACAAGATCGCGGCTCTGGTGGATGCCCTAAGGAGTAGGCTCTAAAAGCGCGATCGATAACAGAGACGCTTATGCCATCGAAAATTAACCCAGGTATTGGCGTATTTTTCGCGGCATATCCGCGTTCATGATCGAATAGAGCAAGGACATGATCTCGGCCTGGGAGCCCTTAGGATGGCTATGGAAGTAGTAGCGTAGGACGCCTATCATGCCCGAGAGTACGTACTCGAGCGTGAAATCCAGCTCCTCTTTATTATGATCATGCGATACCTGAATAGCGCTCTTAATAGACTCCTTGACGCTATCGATCAATTTGCGCTGAAAACTCGGCTTGCCCCGTTCGCCGAGCAGAACGTCATAGTATTTGAATTTCTCTTGATACAGATTGACGAAGGACTGAAAGAAATCAAGCGGCGGCGTTTGCGTAAGCGGGTCGGGCAGGGGCGGCAGCTCTTCTATGCGCGGCAAGGCCATGTTTTCTATATCATCGAGGCATTGGTACACATCCTTGAAATACACGTAAAAGGTACCCCGGTTGTAGCCCGCCTTGGCCGCGATCTCCTTCACGGTGATCTTATCTATGCGCCTTACGGTATATAGGGACCAGAACGCTTCCAAGAGATTGGCCCTGGTTTGCTCGGTAAGCTCCGGCTGCTTGTTCAAAGGCTCCTCCTTCCGACAGATCGCCCTGGTTTGTCGGTTGATCCAGGCTCCGTGGCGCGATACTATCATCATACAACATGTTGTTGGATGATGATAGCAGGAGTGAACGATGATAACCATAC
This sequence comes from Treponematales bacterium, assembly GCA_041741035.1. Taxonomy (GTDB): domain Bacteria; phylum Spirochaetota; class Spirochaetia; order Treponematales; family UBA12059; genus UBA5200. The sequence continues at coordinate 2,619 of JBGSKZ010000176.1, read as the reverse complement.
TGTGTTCAGGCAGCCGGGGCGACGTGCAACCCTACATAGCGCTGGCTCAGGAGCTTTTAAAGCTCGGCCTGGCCGCGCGTATAGCCGCGGGCCGCTCTTTCGAGGGCTTTATCAGGGGCTACGGTATAGATTTTTACTCTATCGACGTGGACCATGAGTCGGCGGGCGTAGACCCGCAGGCTATAAAGGACGCCCAAAAAGCGGACAATGTCTTCAAGATGTTCGGCAGCTTCCGCAAGCTGCGAGAATACGGTATCCACATGGTGGGCAAATACCACGATGCCTGCCTGGGCAGCACTGCCATCGTCTTCCATCCTGGATTGACTATAGGGCATTACATGGCAAAAAAATTGGGCATCCCTGCTATTTTGGCCAGCCCCTTTCCCCTGCACAAGTCGAGCGTAAGGCCATCGGTAGTGCTCTATGGCAAGGTACGGCCTAATGCCCTCGTTAATAGGCTGAGTTACCAAATGCTCCAGGGCATGCTGTGGATGGCCTCGGAAGCCTCGCTCAAGCCGTTTTGGAGAAGCCGTTACGGCGGACTACCTAAGCCCTTCGGCATGCCCTTTGAGCGCCACCGGGATGCGCGCCACTCCGCGCTTTCCTCCTGCAGCAATCATATCTTTGAGCGCCCCGGCGATTGGAATCCCCATGTGCACCAGGCGGGCTACTGGTTCGTCGAAGAAACCCAAGCCTACCGGCCCGACCCCGAGCTCGCCGCCTTCCTCGCGGCGGGGGATAAGCCGGTATATATAGGCTTTGGCTCGATGTTTGACAAGGCCGATACCGAACGCATAGGCCGCCTGGCCATTGAAGCCCTCGCCCTCGCGGGAAAGCGCGGTATCCTTAGCGGCATGGGCGGCCTTAAGAAGCTGCCCGCTACGGTTATAACGGTGGAGGATGTGCCTCACGGCTGGCTCTTCCCCCGCATGGCCGCCGTGTGCCACCATGGCGGCGCGGGCACTAGCGCCGCAGGATTTAAGGCGGGCGTGCCGAGCATTATCGTTCCCTTCGCGCTCGACCAATTCGCCTGGGCTCAACGTTCGTATGAATTGGGTATTGGTTCAATACCCTTGCCGTTTAAGCGCCTGAGCGCGGAAAGCCTTGCGGAGGCGATTAGCTTTGCATCCCAGCCCAGTATCCGCGACAAGGCTCAGGCTATGGCTAAGCTCATCGAAAGCGAGCATGGAGCGCGGGATTGCGCCTTAGTCATTGCCGGCGCTTTGGAGGCAAAGATAAATGGAAGCGCCTAAAGACTGGCGTAAGGCTTTCCTCTCGCTCTATATAGGGCAAGCCTTTTCGCTTTTATCGTCCAGCGCGGTTCAATTCGCCTTGATCTGGTGGATAACCATTGAGACGGAATCGGCAATTTCACTCACCATAGCCAGCGTGCTGGGGCTCCTGCCTCAGGTACTCATCGGCCCTTTCGCAGGCGTCATAATCGACCGCTATAAGCGCAAGTCTGTCATGATTATCTCCGACCTAGGCGTAGCCCTGGCGAGCTTGGCCTTGGGCCTAGCCTTTTATTATGGCGAGCCATCCATGGCCTTCGTCTATGCCATACAGTTCCTGCGCGCTTTAGGCGAAAGCATTCATAAACCGGCCCTGCAGGCAGCCATACCCCAATTGGTTCCCAAGGATCAGCTGACGCGCGCCGGGGGGCTTGGCCAGCTCGTATCAGCCCTCTGCTCGATGGCCGGTCCCATGCTCGGCGCCGTGCTCATCAACCTGATACCTATGCGCTTCATTATGCTCGTTGACGTGAGCGGGGCTATACTGGCGGTACTGGCCCTGTCCACGGTCCGAGTACCGGTCCATGCCGGCCAAGCTTTGAAGCGCAGCGCTTTCTTTAAAGAAATGAAGGAAGGCTTTTTAGCGATTAGGGATAACAAAGCCCTGATTCGCGCCACCATGCCTATCTTTCTTACCAGCATGGTATTCATGCCTCTTGGTTCTCTATTACCGCTCATGGTTAAGCAATATTTTCTTGGTACCGCGGTGCATGCCGGGCTAGCGCAGACCTTGTTTTCCGTCGGAATGCTGGTATCGGCCTTGGCAATAAGCGTAAGCGGCGAATCGAAGCGCCCCTTCGCCATGATATCAATGTCTTCCTTCCTCCTGGGCCTTTGTTCGCTTGTCGGCGGCCTCCTGCCCCCAAGCGCGTTCTGGTTTTTTTGTATCATCGTCTTCGTTATAGGCACGACGGGTATGATGGGAAATATTCCCTATATGGCGTACATACAAAAAAGCGTAAGCGCTGAAAATCTGGGTAAAGTCATTGCTACCATAACAAGCATAATCAGCGTAGGCATTCCTTTAGGCATGCTCAGCGCCGGCCCCATTGCTGAGAGGGTGGGCGTAGGGAATTGGATGCTTGGCGTCGGCTTTATTCTTGTCTTTATCGGCATCCTCAGTTACTTCTGGACGAAGCGCTTTGAGCCCTAAGGCTTTTCGCTGCCAGCCAAGCATTTCGGGGCCGGGCCTGCGGGCCTCGCCAGGCGTCTGCCGCCTTGACGGCAGGTATTAGTTCAGCGCAGCGAGCCACTGCATAAGAGGCTTCATGCGCAGCGCGTCCTCGGCGCAGCCGCCCACGAGGCTCGGGCCTGCAATCGTCTCGGC
>JBGSKZ010000175.1:0-1305 GCA_041741035.1 Treponematales bacterium | reverse complement strand
AAAAGGTATTCCGAGGCTCTATGCTCGGAGCCGTTCGAAAAGAATACACCCTGGGCAGGGTCTCCCTCGTCGAAGCCCATGCGAAGGCCCGTAATACGGAGAAAACCCCCGGCCAAAGCGGCTCCGGTTTCGTTCGAGTGCTTGGGCTCAAGGTCGTAAACGACGGGCAGAGATTTTTCTATACGCTCGGCGCGCTCTATATCTGCCGCCCGCTCAAGTTCCAGTTCGAAGTCTTTATTGGGGCGGAAGTGCAGGCGCACGCCATGCTCGCCGTCGCCTTCTCCGGGCGTGAAGGCTTGCTCGCGATTATCGAACTTGCCGTGGGCGCTTAAGTAGAACGAGCCTATGGGCGTCTTAACGAATTTACCGTCCGCGACCAGCTTGGCTAGCTCTTCCTTAAGGAGCACCATAGCGCCGGTCAAGTCCGTGGCCGAGAGGCTCGTGCGGCCGGCAGCCATGATCTCCACGAACTTATCCGGCTCTACCTGGCCGGAATGCTCGGTGTGGGCAAAATAAGGCTTGTCGCTCTTGCCCAGGTGATTTTCGTATGAACTGATCTTTAATGACATTGCGGTCTCTCCTTAGGCGCGGGCGCGCTTCTTTAAGAACGTACCCGCGTCTACCATTATGAGATAATCCAGCCGGCCATACGGCCAGCCTTTCAAATCTCCGGAGATACGCTTTTAATATCGAATAAAAATGAATTAAATATAAGAAGAAAATTTAATTTCGCAAAAATTAGCAGTTTATTCATTTTCACTTCAATGAAAGAGAGGCTATATGTTTAATGACGCTGTAATTCTAGTGACCGGTGGTACCGGTTCTTTTGGCCATAAGTTCGTAGAGATGACCCTTGAAAAGTACAAACCAAAAAAAATAATTATCTATTCCCGCGATGAGATGAAGCAGTGGGTAATGGCAAGCCGCTTCAACCAGGATAAACGGCTTAGATTCTTCATTGGAGATGTGCGCGATAAGGACCGGCTGTATAGAGCCATGGATGGTGTCGATTATGTCGTTCACGCCGCGGCGACTAAAATCGTGCCGACTGCCGAGTATAATCCTTTTGAATGCATAAAGACGAACATAAATGGCGCGATGAATGTGATCGATGCCTGTATTGATAAGAAAGTAAAACGCGTCGTGGCCTTAAGTACAGACAAAGCGTGTAACCCCATCAATCTCTACGGAGCTACGAAGCTGGCCTCTGATAAGCTTTTCGTTTCAGGAAATTCGTATGCTAGCACGCATGGAACCAGGTTTTCAGTCGTACGGTATGGGAATGTCATGGGAAGCCGCGGATCG
>JBGSKZ010000174.1:0-1228 GCA_041741035.1 Treponematales bacterium | reverse complement strand
TGCGCGATGGCGTGGAGGGCGGGGGCAAGGGCCTGGCTCAGGCCGCGCTGGCGGTAGCGTTGCGTATCGCGCTCGTGGGAGGGCTGGGCCTGGTTCTGGCTTTCGCCATCGTGCCCGCTTTGGGCTTTGGCCGCATGCAGTCGCTGGCGGTACTCACGCTCTTCGTCATGCCCCCGCCCTTCGTCATCGCGGTATTCCGCAAGAGGCCACAGGACGCAAGCTATGTAAGCTCGGTGCTTTCTCTCCATACCCTTGCCTCGCTTGCCGCCGCGCTGGCCATGGCGCTCTTTTTGGGCGGCGCGCCGTGAGTCGCACCGGAGCCACGGTACGGGACGTAGCCCGCGCCGCCGAGGTATCCACCGCCACCGTATCGCGGGTGCTCAATGAGGATAGCGCGAAGGGACAGGGTTCGGCCGCCAGGGTGTCCGGCCCTACGCGCGAACGCGTGCTCGCCGCGGCAGAGCGCCTCGATTACCGGCTCAACCACGTGGCCCGCAGCCTGAAGACCCGCTCCACGCGCACCGTTGCCATACTGGCCCCCGAGCTCGCCAACGACTTCTTCATGGAACTCGCCGAGGGCATAGAGCGGGAACTGGGCAAGGCCGGCTATATGCTCCTGTTGTCCTCATCCTCGAACTCGGCGGAGGAGGAGAAGCGCCGCCTCGGCGTGCTGTCGCAACGACTGGTCGACGGCATCATCGTAGTGCCGGCCTCGAGGCGGGGCGAGCATATACAGGCCATAGCCGACGGCGGCACGCCGGTCGTGCTCGTGGACCGCCTCGTGGAAGGGGCGGCTCTGGACTCCGTGCTGGCGGATAACGAGGGAGGAGCCTACGCGGCCACCCGAGCCTTGCTGGACGACGGCTTCCGCCGCATAGCCTTCCTGGGCGGCAACCCGGCCCTGAGCACCGCTCAGGAGCGGCTCGCCGGCTTCGGGCGAGCGATAGCGGACGCTGGGCTTACCGGCAGGGACGCGCGGCCGGGCGGCATGGGCATAGCGGACGGCTATCGGCTCATGGACGAGCTCATGGCGGAAACCGAGCCGCCCGAGGCGCTCTTCGCCGTAAACCTCCTCGTGCACCTGGGCATGGAGCGGCGCCTCCTGGAAGAGGGCAGGGCGGCGCTGGGCCGCTTCGCCATGGCCAGCTTCGACGAGACTCCCTACTCGCCCTTCATGAGCGCCTGCCGCTATTCGGTAGCCCAGCCCGCGGCCGAAATGGGCGCCGCC
>JBGSKZ010000173.1:0-12357 GCA_041741035.1 Treponematales bacterium | reverse complement strand
GCGCGCTCCAGCGCGGCCACGGCGCCGGCTTTCCGGGCCAGCGCCGCCTCGGCTATGCTCTGCCCGTAGGCGCGCAGCTCGAGCAGCTTTTCCAGCCGGAAATGGAAACGCTTCATGCTTCCGACTCCTCAAGCGCGGCCGCCGCCTCTTCGTCATCCAGCAGGGCGGACTCTTCGTCCGCCGGAAGGGCTGTGGCTTTCCTCGCGCTGGCGGCGCGCAGGGCCTCCGCGCTCTCAAGCGGCGTTTTCATGGCGGCGGCGAAAGCGCTGATCTCCGAGGCGGGTATGGCGATGTTCGCTATCTCGCCCAGGCGCTTGATCGTTTCCGTTATGGGCGCTTTTTCCGTTATGCCCTGGATAAGGAAGTCCTCTATGGCCTGGCGCTTGGCTATGGCCTCGTCTATGGCCGCGTTGGTGCCCTTTACGTAGGCTCCTATGTTGATCATATCCTCGGATTCGTCGTAGGTGGCCATGAGCCTGCGCACTATGCCTATGGCCTTCTGCGTAAGCGGGCCGGTCACCGACTGGGTAAGCCGCGATATGGATTTAAGCACGTCTATGGCCGGGAAATGGGAGCGTTCGCCCAGCCTGCGGGACAGGACGACGTGGCCGTCCAGGATGCCCCGCACCGTATCGGCTATGGGCTCGTCCATGTCGTCGCCGTCCACCAGTATCGTGTATATGCCGGTTATGGAGCCTTTGTGCGAGGTGCCCGAGCGCTCCAGGAGCTTGGGCAGGGAATCGAATACGCTGGGCGTATAGCCGCGGGTGGCCGGGGGCTCGCCTATGGCCAGGCCTATCTCCCGCTGCGCCCTGGCGAAGCGCGTTACCGAATCGAAGAGCAGCATCACGTCCAGGCCCTGGTCGCGGAAATACTCCGCCACGGCCGTGGCCACGTACGCGCCCCGCAGGCGCGCCAGGGGCGGGGTATCCGAGGTCGACACGATGACCACCGAGCGGGAAAGGCCTTCCTCGCCCAGGTCGTTCTCTATGAATTCGCGCACTTCCCTGCCGCGCTCCCCTATGAGGGCTATGACGTTGACGTCGGCGTTGGTATTGCGGGCTATCATGCCGAGCAGGGTGGATTTGCCCACGCCCGAGCCGGCGAATATGCCCATGCGCTGGCCCCTGCCTATGGGCACGAGGCCGTCGAGCGCCCGTATGCCGCTTACCATGCGCGTGCGTATGCGCTGCCTGGTCATGGCGTCGGGGGAGGTGGCCGCCGCCGGGTAATATACCGACGACGCTATGTCGCCCTTGCCGTCGGCGGGGCGTCCCATGGAATCCAGGGTGCGCCCGAGTAGCTTGTCCGACACGGGAACGCGCAAGAGCTCTCCGGTGGCTATGACCGTGCAGCCCAGCTCTATGCCGTCGAGCACCGAATAGGCCATGAGCTGCACGGTATCTCCGCGCAGTCCCTCCACCTCGGCCCAGGCGGTCTTGCCCAGGCGCGGTATGAGTATCTGGCACACTTCGCCCACCACGGCCTGGGGCCCGCGGCTCTCCACGAGCAGGCCCTGCACCTTGGTCACCTTGCCGGTGTACTTGATGGGGTCTACCGTTTCGAGGGCGTCGAGGTACTTGCCGATAAGATCCATGGCTACTGGGCCTTCCCGCGCGCCTTTATTGGCGATATATCGAGTATCTTTTCCTCGAGCTCGTGTAGCTGGCTCTGTATGCGCGCGTCGATCTCGCCGAAATCCGTCTCTATGACGCAGCCGCCGCGGTCTATGGCGGAATCCTCCACCACGGTTATGCGCTTGGCGTTTTCGGCCATCTCCACGAAATCCTTGGCGTGGTCGCTGGCCAGCTGGAGGTCGGCCAGGTTCACCTTGATGATCACGTCGCTCCTGGTCTTGAGCTTGCGCAGGGCCTGGGCTATGTTGGATATGACTACGTTCTTCTGATTCTCGGATATGGTCTTGACCACCTTGCGGGCTATGAGGAGCACGAGCTCCACGATCTGGCCCTCGGTCTGCTCCAATATCTCCGAGCGCTTGTCCATGGCGCGCTCAAGTATCACGTGTATGCGGTTCACGAGGCGCTCCACCTCGTTCTTGCCTTCCTTGAAGCCGTCCTCGCGCCCCTGGTCCCAGCCCTTTTTGTGGGCGTCCTTGGTAACCTCGTCCACCCTGGCGCGCGCCTGGGCCTCCATGGCCTGTATCTTGGCCTCGGCCTCGGCCAAGGCGCGCTCGGCGGCGTCCTCGGCCTCGCGGCGTATCTTGAGAGCCTGGTCGTTCTTGCGCTTCACTTCCTCGAAGGCGGTGGATTCCGCCTTGGCGACTATGGATTGGGCCTCGGCGCGCGCGGCGGCTACCATGGCCTCTTTTTCCTGCTCCCAGCGCTCCTTGAATAATTCCGCCTCGCGCATAAGGTCGTCGGCCGTAGGGCCCTGGTAGTCGAGTACGGGAGGGGCTTCCTCGACTTCCAGGTCCTCCGCCTTTGAGCCCGGCGCGTTCAGCACGAAGGTGCTGCCGAGGCGGATGATTTCCTGTGGCCTAAAAACGGTCTTTGCCATCGCGGCGCTTCCTTATTGGATCAACTGATCGTCTTCGCCGCGGGCGATGATGATCTCGCCGGTGTCTTCCAAATGGCGGATGACCGCGACGATTTTCTGCTGGGCTTCTTCCACGTCTTTTATGCGCACGGGGCCCATGTATTCCATGTCTTCCTTGAGAGCCTGGGCGGCGCGCTTGGACACGTTCTGGAACACCTTTTCCTGCACTTCCTGATCCACGCCCTTGAGCGCGCGGGTAAGGTCCTGCGTGTCCACCTCGCGTATAACCTTCTGGATGGAGCGGTTGTCCAGCATGACGATGTCCTCGAACACGAACATCTTCTTCTTTATTTCCTCGGCCAGCTCGGGGTTCTCCTCTTCGAGCGCCTCGAGTATGCCCTTTTCCGTGGTGCGGTCCGCAAGGTTGAGTATTTCCACGATGGCGTCCACGCCGCCTGCGGCGGTGTAGTCCTCGCTGGAGAGGGTGGAGAGCTTCTTCTCCAGCACCCGCTCCACCTCGCGCAGCACTTCCGGCGAGGTGCGGTCCATCATGGCTATGCGCTTAGCCACGTCGGACTGGTTTTCCTTGGGCAGCTTGGTCAGTATGTAGCTGGCCTTATTCGGCTCGAGGTAGGCCAGGATGAGGGCTATGGTCTGCGGATGCTCGGTCTGTATGAAGTTGAGCAGGTTGGCCGGGTCGGTGCGGCGTATGAAGTCGAAAGGACGCACCTGCAGGCTGCTCGTCAGCCTGTTGATGATATCGATGGCCTTCTGCGAGCCCAGCGACTTCTCCAGGAGCTCGCGAGCATAGTCTATGCCGCCCGAGGATATGAATTCGCTGGCCATCATGAGTTCCTGGAACTCCATGAGGACCGCGTCCTTAAGGTCCGGCTCCACGTTCTCAAGCCGCGCTATCTCGAAGGTAAGGGTCTCTATCTCATCCTCGCGCAGGTGCTTGAATATCTCGCTCGATATCTCCGAGCCGAGGGTTATGAGAAAGATGGCGGCTTTTTGCCTGCCGTTGAGATCCTTGGCGCTCTTGGGCTTCTTGCCCGGGGTCGCCGAAGATCCGGCGCCCGTGGGCTTGCCTTTAGCAGGCGCGGCTTGAGCCATGGCTTATTCCTCCCTGAGCCAGGTGCGTATGAGCTGGGCGACGTCCTCGGGATGCTCCTTGGCCATGTTGATCGCGTGCTCCTGGAGATCCAGGCGCTTACGCTCTTCCACGGACATGGATACCTCGATGTTCTGCTCCTCCGCCTGGCGTATGGCGTTCTCCCTGAGCATCTGCTGCTCGAGAGCCCTCTTCTCCTCAGATATGCGGCGCCTGCGCTCGAGCTCCCTGGACACCAGGCGGAACACGATGAAGGACACCAACAGGAACGCGAGGCCTATGAGCGAGTAGAGCACCACGCGGCGCAACTGCTGGGCGCGCAGGAACTCGGCGTCCTCGGCCTTGAACTGGGCCGACCGGTCGAACTGTATATTCCGCACCGTGACCGAATCGCCGCGCATGCGGTCGTAGCCTATGGCGTCGCGTATGAGCGCGGTAGCGGAATCCAGCTCGGGCTGGGCTATGCCTTCGTACACCCGGTCTATGCCGCCGTCGGGCTTCAGTTCCGGCTGTCCCTTGTCATTATACTTCCATTTCCATACGCCGTCGATATTAACCGACACCGTTACCCTATCCATCTTCGGGGAGCTTTCCTCGACCGTGTTGCGCTTGTTCAGGGCCTCGTTCTCTATGACATAGGTCTCCGTAGCCGAGCCCACCATGTTCTGCAGGTCCTTGTAGGCGGGGGCCGTCTGGCCTTCCATGCCCGCCGGGCCTTCGGGATTGAAGCCGGTGCCCTGGTACTCGTAGGTCTTGCGCTCCGTGGACAGGCGCACGCTGGGGCTGATGGATGAGTCGTCATAAGGCGTGAGCGGATTGTCGGGCTTGAGCGTGAAGGGGAAATGCTCCACCGTCTCCACGGCCTTCTTGCTCATGTCCATGTCGATCTTGATGTTGAGGTCGCGCACGCGGTCGGCGGTATAGATCTGCTGCAGGGCCCTGAGCACGGCCGCACGGTAATAGGCTTCCTGGCGCTGTATGAGCAGCTGTTCGCGCTTGGTCAATTCGAGGCGATCCAAGTCGGCAAGGCCCGCAAAATCATTGAGCACGATGCCGTTCTGGTCCGTTATGACGATATTTTCGTCGAGCAGCCCGCTCACCGCGAATTTGATGATCTTCTGTATGCCCTCGAGCTGCTTGCGGTTATTGGCTATATCCGAGCCCGGCTTGGGGTAGAGTATGACGCTGGCGGTTACCGGCTGCTGGTCCTGCGAGAAGAGCTTGTCCTCGGGTATCTCGATGACCACGTTGGCGCGGTCCACCGCGTCTATGGACTCGATATGCCTGGTTACTTCCTGGATGATGGCCCTGCGCAGGTTCACGTTGCGCTCGAAGTCCGTCGTCGTGAAGCGATCCACGGAGAAGACGTCCCAGAGCGAGGTGCCCTTGGGTATGAGGTCTTCGCGCAGGAGGACGGATACGGCCCGGGAGCGCGTTTCCTGGTCCTTCACGTAGAGGATGTTGCCCTCGGCTATGGTGAACTCTATGCCCTCGGAGTCCAGCCGGTTCGTGATGAGCCTGAGCTCATCGTCGCTCTGTATGGGCGTGTTTATGAGCCGCAGCTGCGTGGGCGCTCCGGACACCGTAAAGAGCAGGACTATGCCCACCACGGCCGCGAGTACGACGCCGATCAGTATGAGCTTTTGGGGCAAGCCCCAGGAAGCCCACAGGCCCTTGAGCTTTTCCAAGCTCTTCTTTAACCATTCGTTCATGTTCCCCCTCCCAGAAGAACGAACGATAGGGATGCCCCGGAGGGCATCGTCCATCAATTCGCGTGTTTTTTCGGTAGCGGCTATAGCCGGGCTATGCCGTCAGGGCGCAGCGCTACCTCGTATTTATGAGATCCTTCCAAGCCCGCACGACGCGGTCTAGGACGGTCCTGGTAATATTGAGCGACATATTGGCCTTGGCCATGGCCACGGTAACGTCGTGGGCCTCGATGGCGTTGGGGTCGATAAGGAAGGTCTCGATGGCGCCCGAGGCGTCCATCTGGTCCTTGTTCACGCCGTCTAAGGCCTTGAGCATGGCGCTCTCGAAGCTGACGGCGCCGCTTTCCTCGCTTTCCGTTTCGCCGAAGCCCTCAAGCAGGCTCGAACCGGGGCTGAGCTTGGCAAGGGAGCGGGCCGTGGTGGAACGCTCGACGAGGCTGTTGGCCGAAAAGGAGCCTATGGAACTGGAAGCGAATTCTATGGCCATGATGCTTACCTGCCTATCTCCAAGGCCTTGAGGAACATGGCCTTGGCGCCGTTTATGATAGCCGCGTTCGCCTCGTAGGCGCGTGAAGCGGATATAAGGTCCACCATTTCGGTGACGATATTCACGTTCGGGTACTCGACGTAGTCCTTCATGGGGCCAGTCTTTATGGCGTCCGGATGCGTGGGGTCGTACACGTAGCGGGCCGCCGTATCGGTATCCTTCTGCACCTCGTTCACGCGCACGCCGTTACCCGCGCCGCCGTCCCACTGGTCGGGAAGGAAGGGCAGCCTAAAATAGGGCGTATCCGCGATGGGCTCGAGCACGACCCGCGAGCGCTTATAGGCGCCGCCCTCGGGCGTGCGCGTCGTGTTGGCGTTGGCTATATTGTCCGCTATGACGTCCTGCCGGAGGCGCTCGGCCGTCATGCCCGTGGACGCTATGTTAATCGCCGTGAACATTCCCATGGTATGGTCTCCCTATAGCCTATTTAAGGACCTGGCTTACCTGATTGAACTCGTAGGCCGTAGCCTGGGTCATCATGGTATAGCGAAGCTGGTTCAAGAGCGCTTCGTTGAACTCTTCTTCCGCGTTTACGTTATTGCCGTTGTTCTTCTCTGTGGACAGGTAGTCGAGCACCCTGCGCGGCTCTATGCTCCGCCAGTCCACGGGATTGTAATTGCTCCTATGCCGCGGGTCGCTGGTCTGAAGCTCCACCTTGGGGCGCGTACCCTCGGTATCGATGGCCCGCTTGAGAAATGACTCGAAATTGATCGAGGAGCGCTTGAAATTCGGCACGTCCGCGTTGGCTATGTTGTTGGCTATGACCCCGTGCCTGAGCGTGGACACGTCCATGCTGCGCTGGAGTAGCTCAACCGACCGTCCGAACGACGTATTCTCGAACATCCCTTCCCCCCCCTTAAGGACGCCTTCAAGCGCCTCATCTATCTATATCGGCCCGTTTCGGCCGCGGGTTTACCCGTTACGTAGCGCCGCCCGACGCCCCAGGCGTCACAGCGCCTCAAGCGTCACAGCGCCCCAGGCGCTTCCGCGTCCCCGGCGCCTCCGACGGCCTATAAAATGAACTTGGCCAGATCCTCGCTCTCGAATATGCCCTTGAAACGCCCGTCCACGAACTCAGGCGTAATATCCACCTTCGTGCCGCGCAACTCGGGCGCGTCGAAGGACAGCTCCTCCAAGAGGCGCTCCATTACGGTGTGCAGGCGGCGGGCGCCTATATTTTCGGTGCGGCTGTTCGCCCGCTCGGCTATAGAGGCCAGCCGGTCCACCGATCCCTCCGTAAAGACGAGCTCGACGCCCTCGGTGGACAAGAGTTGCTGGTACTGGGTAACCAGGGCGTTTTCGGGCTCCGTCAGTATGCGTTTGAAATCCGCGGCGGACAGGGCCTCGAGCTCCACCCGTATGGGAAAGCGCCCCTGCAGCTCCGGTATAAGGTCCGTGGGCTTGGACACGTTAAAAGCGCCCGCGGCTATGAAGAGTATATGGGTGGTGTCGACCACGCCGTATTTCGTGCTTACCTTGCTGCCTTCCACGATGGGCAGTATGTCGCGCTGAACGCCCTCGCGGGACACGTCCATGCCGCCGGACTTGCCTTCCCTCGTGGCTATCTTGTCCATTTCGTCTATGAATATGATGCCCGACTGCTCCACCCGCTCCCGGGCGTCGGCGCTGGCCCGCTCCTTGTCCACGAGGCGCTCGGACTCTTCCTCAAGCAGCACGCGGCGCGCTTCCTTGAGCGGCATGGTCTTCTTTTTCTTCTTGCCACCGAAGATGTTGGCCAGGCCCGAAAAGGCGGATTCGAGCTCTTCCATCTGTTGGCCGGCGAATATCTCCACGGCGGGGGAAGCGCCCGCGCTTACCTGCAGCTCCACCATTTTATCCTCGAGGCTGCCGGCCTTGAGCATGGCCCGGAATTTCTCGCGGGTATCGCTCGCCGCGCCGGGCAGCGCCGGCGGCACGATGAGCTTATCGGATTGCGTTTCCGGCTTGGGGCCTATGCCCGGCAGTAGCAGGTCGAGGAGGCGCTCCTCCACGCGGCGCTCGGCGTCGGCGCGCACGGCCAGGGCCATCTCTTCCATTACCATGCGGTAGCCCGCGGCCATAAGGTCGCGCACCATGGACTCCACGTCGCGGCCCACGTAGCCCACCTCGGTGTATTTGGTGGCCTCCACCTTGATAAAAGGCGCGCCGCAGAGCTTGGCCAGGCGCCGCGCTATCTCCGTCTTGCCCACGCCGGTGGGGCCTATCATGAGGATATTCTTAGGCGCTATCTCCTCGCGCTGGGCCTCGGGGAGGCATTTGCGGCGCAGGCGGTTGCGCAGGGCGACGGCCACGGCGCGCTTGGCCTTGAGCTGGCCTATGATGTGCCGGTCGAGCTCCTCGACTATGCGCTTGGGCGTGAATACCGCGAAGTCTTCGTTCACGGCAGCTCCTCCACCATGATGCGGTCGTTGGTGTAAATGCATATGCCGCCAGCTATGTTGAGGCTGCGCTTGGCGATATCCGCGGCGGAGAGGTGGCTCTTGCGAGCTGCCTGCGCGTCGCTGTCCAGGTAGGCCAGGGCCGCCGCATAGGCGTAGGGGCCGCCGGAGCCTATGGCTATGACGTCCTCGGCGGGCTCGATAACGTCGCCGGTACCCGAGAGGAGGAGTATCTTTTCCTTGTCGGCAACGAGCAGGAGGGCCTCGAGCTTGCGCAGCATCTTGTCCGTGCGCCAGTCCTTGGCCAGCTCCACGGCCGAGCGGGTAAGGTCGCCCGAGTATTCCTTGAGCTTGGCCTCGAAGTGCTCAAGGAGGGTAAAGGCGTCGGCCGTGGCGCCGGCGAAGCCGGCGAGCACCGTGCCGTCATGTATCTTGCGCACCTTGCGCGCGTTGCTCTTCATGACCGTGTTGCCCATGGTTACCTGGCCGTCGCCGGCCATGGCTATATGGCCGTCCTTTTTCACGGCTATGATCGTGGTGGATCGTATTCTCATCGCTTCTCCTCCGATGCGGCGGCCGAAGCCGCCTGCGCAGGCCGCTTCGCGGCGTGCGGGTGGGCGCTCTCGTATACCGAGCGCAGCCTTTCTATATCGACATGGGTGTATACCTGGGTGGTTGATATGCTCTCGTGGCCCAGCATGGCCTGCACGCTCCGTATGTCCGCGCCGCGGCCCACGAGGTGCGTGGCGAAGGAATGCCTGAAGCCGTGCGGAGACAGGCGCTTGCGCAGGCCCAGCCTCAAAGCGTAGCGCTCTATGATCCAGGCTATGCCGCGCTCGGTTAGCTTAGCCCCTCGCGCGTTCAGGAAGAGCCAGGGGCAGGCGCGCTCGGCCTTGAGCTTAGCCTGCCTGAAAGCCAGCCAGGCCTTCAGCGCCTCGCGCGCCGGCTCCGAGAGGAAGACCACGCGCTCCTTGGCTCCCTTGCCGCGCACGCGTATCTTGCCCGCCTTCAGGTCCAGCGCCTCGAGCGTCATGCCGGTCATTTCCGACACGCGGCAGCCCGTGCTGTAGAGGGTCTCGAAAAGTGCCCGGTCGCGCGCGGCGCCATAATCGTCGCCCTCGGCGGAGGCTATGAACGCGGCCATCTCGTCCTCGAAGAGGAACTCGGGCAGCTTGCGCGTCCCGGGTATGCTCTCGACGTCGCGGGCCGGGTTGACCTCCGCCTTCCCGTAGCGCACCAGGTAGCGGTACAGGCCCTTGACGGCGGACAGGGCGCGGTTTACCGAGGCGGAGGCGTAGCCGGACTTGACCATGCCCGCCACGAAGGCCTGCAGGTCGCTGGCCAGGGCCGCCTCGGGCGTTACGCCCAGGCGCAGGCAGGAAGCCTCGAAGAGCGTAAGGTCCTCGCGGTACGATGCCACGGTGCGCGCGGAGAGGGAGCGCACCGCCGACAGGTAGGCCAGGTATTCCTCAATCGTCGGCGACATGCTCGTCCTCCTGGCTGTGGAGGTAATCGCAGGCCGGATTGATGCAGGCCTTGTACGAGCCCTTCTTCTTGTCGAAGCGCTCCACGAGGAACCAGGAGCATTTGGGGCAATAGCTGTTGGTCGGATTGTAATAGGTGATGAAGTCGCATTCGGGATAGCGCGAGCAGCCGTAGAATTCGCGGCCCTTGCCGGTAGCCTTGCGCCGCGCCACGATCTCGCCCGAACAGTCCGGCCTGGGGCAGCGGGCAAGCGCTATGCTCTTGGTATTGCGGCATGCGGGAAAGCCCGTGCAGGCCAGGAAGAAGCCGAAGCGGCCGAGCTTTTTCACCATGGGCTTGCCGCATTTCTCGCAAACCTGGTCGGTGGCCTCGTCGAGGCTGCCGCGGAAGCTCTGCAGGGTATCCATAATCTCGTCTATGCGGCTTTTGAAGGGGCCGTAGAAATCCCTGAGCGCCGCCACCCAATCGCGTTTGGATTCCTCCACCTCGTCGAGCATGTTCTCCATGCCGGCGGTAAAGCCCGCGTCCACCACATTGGGGAAGGACTCGACCAGTATCTCGTTGATCATGCGCCCTAAGGTCGTGGGCACGAGCTGGCGGTTCTCGCGGGTAACGTAATAGCGCTCGAGCAGCACCGATATGATGGGGGCGTAGGTCGACGGCCTGCCTATGCCCTTCTCCTCGAGCATCTTTATGATGGACGCGTCGGTAAAGCGCGACGGTCCCTGGGTAAAGTGCTGCTCGGGCCTATAGCCTTCGAGCTTAAGCTCCTCGCCTACGGACAGTTCGGGCAGTATGCTGTCCTTGTCCTCTTTGGTGGCCAGGAGCTTGATTACCTTGTAGAAGCCTTTCTCCACAACGCGCGAAGCGTTCACCCTGAACATGGCCTCGCCCGCCGTAACGTCCATGGCGCTGGAGCGCACCCTGGCCGGATTCATCTGGCTGGCCACGAAGCGTTCCCATATTATGGTGTAGAGCTTGAGCTGATCCTTGTTCAGGTGCTCTTTTATGGCGTCGGGGCTGTAGTCCAGCATGGTGGGCCGTATGGCCTCATGCGCGTCCTGGGCCTTCTTGTCGGTGGCGTATACGACCGGCTCGGCGGGCAGCTCGGCGGGGTAGTGCTTGCCAAGGTATTCTCGCAGCTCGTTCAGGGCCAGGTCCGACACCCGCACGGAGTCGGTACGCATATAGGTGATGAGGCCTATGCGGGTACTGCCTATGTTGATGCCCTCGTAGAGCTGCTGGGCTATCTGCATGGTCTTCTTGGAGGTGAAGCCCAGGCGGTTCGCGGCGGTCTGCTGCAGCTTGCTCGTGGTGAAGGGAGGCTTGGGCCGGACGAGCTTTTCGCTGTCGCGCATATCGGCCACCATGCAGGGCGCTTCGCCCACCGAAGCCATGATGGCGCGCACCTCGGCCTCGTTCTTCAGGTCCACCTTGGCGCCCCTGTAGTTTACGAGGTCGCCGCTGAAGCTGTAGCGGCCCTTCTTAAAATCCGCCTCGAGGCTCCAGTACTCTTCCGGTATGAAGGATTCCACTTCCTTCTCGCGCTCGCATATGAGCCTCAGGGCCACGGACTGTACCCTGCCGGCCGACAGCCCGTTCTTGACTTTCTTCCACAGCAGGGGAGACAGGTAATAGCCCACGATGCGGTCGAGCACGCGGCGCGCCTTCTGCGCGTTCACCTTGTCCTCGTCCAGTTCGTGGGGATCCTTTACCGCGTCCCGTATGGCCTGGGGCGTTATTTCATTGAACACGATGCGCCGTATGGGCAAGCCCTCGTTCTTGGCCTCTATGGCGTTGCCGATATGGTAGGCTATGGCTTCGCCCTCGCGGTCGTTATCGGAAGCCAGTAGCACGCGTTCCGATTTCTTGGCATATTTCTGCAGTTCCTTTAAGAGCTTGGCCTTGCCGCGTATCGTAAGGTATTCGGGTACGAAATCGTGCTCGACGTCCACGCCGAGCCTGGACTTGGGCAGGTCGATCAGGTGCCCCATAGAGGCGAGCACTACGTACTTCGACCCGAGGTATTTCTCTATGGTCTTGGCCTTGGCGGGCGACTCCACGATAACCAGCGTGGTTTTCGCGGCGCTCCCGGACTTCTTGGTCCGCTTTTTGGTCGTAGTCTTCTCGCTCGCCATATCTTCTAGCTCCTCATCGTTGCTTAAAAATTCCCGCTATGCGAAGGCCGCGGCATTAAAGCCGAGCGCCCGGTATCCCCGTTAAGAGCCGCCTGCCTTACGCTCGGGCGGCATAGTCGAACGCGAAGGCGCATTGCCGCCAATCGCCCGCTATATCCTCGAATCGATCCACGGCCACGGCTCCGTCCTCATAGAGCCGGTCGGAGCCGGCCGAGCGCGGCCCCCGCAGCGTGGCCTTCGCCACGTACAGATCACGGCCTTCTTCCAAGGCGAAATCGGCGCTTATGAGGGCGCCCGAACCCGCGGGCGCCTCGACGACCACGGTGGAGCGGCACAGGCCCGCGATTATGCGGTTCCGCTCGGGAAAGGTCCATCGGGAAGGCGGGGTGCCCGGAGGATACTCCGAGATGAGCCCGCCGCCGGCTTCAATCATGCGCGCGGCCAGATCCTTGTTCGACGGCGGGTATACGCAGTCCACGCCCCGGCCCAGTAC
>JBGSKZ010000172.1:0-1529 GCA_041741035.1 Treponematales bacterium | reverse complement strand
GGCCTTCGAACGGCCACGACGCGTCGCGAGGGATTAGGGCCGGAGCCTTCCGCTTGGCCCCGCGCGCCGGCGGCGGCCCCGCCTTCGCTCTTGAGCGACAAGCCTATGCGCTTACGCACGACATCCAGGCTTATGATACGGAACTCGTGCACGTCGCCCACCTTGATCACTTCCATGGGGTCGGTGACGAAGCGGTCGGAGAGCTCGGACACGTGGATAAGCGCGCTCTCCTTTATGCCTATGTCGACGAAGGCGCCGAAGTCCACGACGTTCTTCACCTTGCCGATCACCTTCATGCCCTCTTTCAGGTCCTCGAAGGCGAGCACGCCCTGAGACAGTATGGGCTTGGGCAATTCGTCGCGGGGATCGCGGTTGGGCTTCTTCAGTTCCAGGAGTATGTCGTCTATGGTGCTGTCGCCCACGCTATATTTTTCCTTTAGGCCGGCGCGCTGCTCGCGGCTGGGGTCGCTACCGGCCTTTACCAGGGGCAGTATCTCGGAGGCCAGCGCGTAGCGCTCTGGATGCACCCAGCTGTTGTCGAGGGGATTGGCGCTCTCGGGTATCTTCAAGAAGCCCGCGCACTGCTCGAAGGTCTTCTCGCCCATGCCGGATACTTTCTTAAGCTCGTCGCGGCTTTTGATGACGCCGTTGTCGTCCCTGAACTTGACGATCTTCTTGGCCAGGGAGCCGTTTATGCCCGACACGTACTTGAGCAGGCTATGGCTGGCGGTGTTGATGTTCACGCCCACGCGGTTCACCACCGACTCCACCACCTCGTCCACGCTTTCGGACAGGCGCTTCTGGTTCACGTCGTGCTGGTAAAGGCCCACGCCTATGGACTTGGCGTCTATCTTCACGAGCTCCGCCAGCGGATCCTGCAGGCGGCGTCCTATGGATATGGCGCCGCGTATGGTAAGGTCCAGCTCAGGGAATTCCTCGCGGGCCACGTCGCTGGCCGAATACACCGAGGCGCCGTCCTCGTCCACCACGGTATACTTGATATCAAGCTGGTGCTCGGCTATGGCCTCGGCCACGAGGCGCTGCACGTCATGGCTGCCCGTGCCGTTGCCTATGGCTATGATTTCCAGCTTGAAGTCCTTGGCCGCCTTGGCTATGGCTTTCTTGCCTTCCTCGAACTTGAATTCCTGGTTGATCATGAAATAGCCTAAGTACTTGCCCGTCTCGTCTATGGCCGCGCATTTGGTGCCGGTCCGTATGCCGGGGTCCAGGCCCAGGACGCGCGTGCCCTTGATGGGCGGCGACAAGAGCAGGTTCTTGAGGTTTTCGCTGAATACCTGTATGCCGTGGCCGTCCGCGTTGTCGCTGGCCTCGGTGCGTATCTCGCGCAGCACGGCGGGAGACACGAGGCGCCGCAGGGCCTCGTCCATGGCCTGGGCGTGGTATTCGTTAGCCAGCTAATAGCGGGCCTTGAGCACTTCGACGGCGCCGTCCTCGTTCACGTCCAGGGTGACGCTCAAGACGCCCTCGCGCTCGCCGCGGTTCACGGCCAGCACGCGATGGGGGCGCAG
>JBGSKZ010000171.1:0-11659 GCA_041741035.1 Treponematales bacterium | reverse complement strand
TGCGGGCGCTCGAGGCGCTGGTAAGGCGCGCGGAGGAGCTGGGGGCGGATGTCGCCCTTGAGCCGGTCTTTGCCCATAGGGTAACGGACGCGCGCGCCATGGCCGCTTTACTGAAGGTTCTGGGTTCCAGCCGCCTCCATTGCCTGCTCGACCCGGTTAACCTCATCGATCCCGATTCGCCCGACAGGGCCCTGGAAGGCGCCCTGGAATGCGTGGAGCTCTTCCCGGATAGGATAAAGGCCATGCATATCAAGGATTACCTGCCCGGCCGCGGAAAGCTGACCGTCGTGCCCCCGGGCTCGGGGCTCTTCCCCTATGCCGCCTTTTTCTCGCGCGCGTCCGCCCTGGGCCTATCCTGCGATCTCATCGTCGAAGACTGCGCGCCCGAGGCCCTGGGCGCTAGCCTGCGTTTCCTTGAGGGAGAAGGCGCCGCCCTCGTCGCCGCCCTTGCCCCCGCCCGCTAGAGCAGCGAGCGTATATAGGCTTTGGCCGCCAATTGCTCCTCCAGGCTGTTCTCCAGCTCCAGCGACGCCCAGTCCGAGGGCAGGAAGGCCGCGTAGCCTGCCAGGTAATCGAGGTCGGAGAGCGCAGCGTATTCATGGTGGTCCCACTCGCCGTGCCAGGGATTGGGCACGCCTACCCTGAGCGCCGAGAGATGGCAGCAGCCGATACGGTAGCGCCGGCAGTGGCCGAGCATGGCCGCGCCGTAGGGTTCGCGGCCAAAGGCCAGGGCATTCGCCCAGTGGGAATAATCGGGGCATATGCCCCCGAGCCCGCGCAGTTCCCCGTCCGTAGGCGCTTCCTCCACGTTCTCCACGAAGATCCTGGCTGCGTAGGCGGCGGGAGGCGCGGGGTAGGGGTGGCCGCTCGCCGCGGGGTGTATATTGAAAGCCACGGTTCCGAAGCGGCCGCAAAGGTACGCGAGCTCGGCTTCTTCCATATCGGAGCGTATATGCACATGGGGTATGGCGAGGCCTGCGCTCCGTTCCAGCTCCGCGTAAAGCGCCTGTCGCTCGGCTTTATCCAGGCAGGTGGGAAAGAGCGCTATGGCGCGCACGCCCAGGCGCTCCATGTCCTCCAGAAAGGCGGGGATGCGTTCTTTTTTTGTGCTCGTGAGGCCGGGAAGTATGGTCATGGCTCAAGTATAGAACGGGCGCGCCAGGCTTGACCATGCGCCGACGGGGGAACTTAGTTCCCCGAGGCTCACTCCATGCGCCTTTTGCGGAGCTGGGCGGGTCGCTATAAACTTGACTATTGCATTCAGGTAATATAAGATACCCCCAGGGGGTATATAATGACCTTGAAAACCATAGCGATACGCGGCATGACCTGCGCTTCCTGCGCCCGGGCCAGCGAACGCGCGGCCGCTCGCCTCGAAGGCGTGGCGTCCGCGTCGGTCAATTTCGCCACCGAGGCGCTTACCATACAGTACGACGAGGCCGCGCTGGGCCTCAGCGATATAGCCAAGGCAATAAAAGACGCGGGCTACGAGGCCGTGCTGCCCGAAGAAGCCAGGAACGCCACGGTGCCCATAGGCGGCATGACCTGCGCCGCCTGCGCCAAAGCGGTAGAGCGTTCGGTCGCGAAACTGCCTGGCATCAAGGCGGCCGCGGTGAATTTCGGCACCGAGCGCCTCACCGTGTCCTGGGATCCCGAGCTGACGCGCTTGTCGGAAATTAAGCGCGCGGTCAAGGACGCGGGCTATGAGGCCTTGGCTATCGAGACCCAGGCGGCCCAGGACGCCCACGCGGAAAACAAGGCCAAGGAAATACGCTCGCTCTGGCGGCGCTTCCTGGCGGCGCTCGGCGTTTCCCTGCCCCTGCTCTACGTATCCATGGGACATATGCTCGGCCTGCCCCTGCCCGCTTTCCTGCATCCGATGGACTATCCGCTTAACTTCGCCTTATTTCAGCTCGCGTTCGCCGTGCCGGCGGTAGTGGCCGGCTTCCGTTTCTATGCCGTGGGCTTTAAGACCATGCTCAAGGCCGCGCCTAATATGGACACCCTGATAGCCATAGGCACCTCGGCGGCCCTCATATACAGCGCCTGGTCCACGGTACAGATAGCCCTGGGCGACTTCAGCGGCGTCGAGCATCTCTATTACGAAGTGGCAGCCACTATCCTGGCCCTTATACTCCTGGGTAAATTCCTGGAAGCCCGCTCGAAGGGCCGCGCTTCCGAGGCCATAAAGAAGCTCATGGGCCTGGCGCCGCGCACGGCGCTGATCGTGCAGGCCGGAGGGGACCTTGAGCTGCCCGTGGAGGAAGTGTCCGTGGGCGACCTTTTGCGCGTAAGGCCCGGAGAACGCGTGCCGGTAGACGGCATCATCGTGGAGGGACAGAGTTCTGTCGACGAGTCCATGCTCACCGGCGAGAGCCTGCCCGTGGACAAGGCGCTAGGCGATAAGCTCGCCGGCGCCACGGTGAACGGCCAGGGCATGCTGGTGTTCAGGGCCACCGCCGTGGGCAAGGATACCGCCCTGGCCCGCATCGTACGCCTGGTCGAGGAGGCGCAGGGCTCGAAGGCCCCTATAGCAGCCCTGGCCGACAAGGTGTCCGGCGTATTCGTGCCCGTCGTCGTGGCCATAGCCATACTCGCCGCGGGCGCCTGGCTGCTCGCCGGCCAGAGCGTGGAATTCGCCCTGCGGGTATTCGTCGCCGTGCTCACGATAGCCTGCCCCTGCGCATTGGGCCTGGCGACGCCGGTTGCCATCATGGTAGGAACCGGCAAGGGGGCCGAACTGGGCATACTCATCAAGGGCGGGCAAGCCCTCGAGACCGCCTATAAAGTCGACGCCGTTATCCTGGACAAGACCGGCACTATCACCGTGGGTAAGCCTTCGGTAACCGATATACGCGCGTACCCGGCCATTGGCAATGGCTCGGCCCAAGCCGATATGACTGAAGCCGAAGATGCCCTGCTCGCCCTGGCCGCCGGCGCCGAGCTCGGTTCCGAACATCCTTTGGGCGCCGCCATAGTGCGGGCCGCCCAGGAGCGTTCTCTGCCCTTGAGCGCGCCGCAGGGGCTCAAGGCCGTAGCCGGCAGGGGCATAGAGGCCGTGGTCGAAGGACGCGGGCTTATCGTGGGCAATATCCGCATGCTGCGCGAGCGCGGGCTTGAACTGGGGCCGGCTAGCGCCGATTTCGAGAGCCTGTCGGCGGACGGCAAGACCGTCATGCTGGTGGCTTCGGAACGCGAAGTGCTCGGCCTGATCGCGGTGGCGGACACCGTGAAGCCCACGAGCGCCGCCGCCATCGCGAGTTTCAGGGCGCTCGGCATAGAGACCGCCATGATCACCGGCGACTCCCTGGCGGTGGCCCAGGCCATAGCCAGGCAAGTGGGCATAGACCGCGTGCTCGCCGAAGTGCTGCCGGAGGACAAGGCCGGCGAGGTGGCTAAGCTGCAGGCCGAGGGCAGGGTGGTGGCCATGGTGGGGGACGGCATCAACGACGCGCCGGCCCTCGCGCGCGCCGACCTGGGCATAGCCATAGGCTCGGGCACCGATATCGCCGCCGAATCGGCGGACATAGTGCTCGCCCGCAGCGACTTAGGCGACGCCGTGCGCGCCTTGGGCCTGTCCAAGGCGACTATACGGGTCATCAAGCAGAACCTGTTCTGGGCCTTCGCCTATAATGTACTGGGCATACCCGTGGCCGCCGGACTGCTCTTCCTCTTCGGGGGGCCGCTCCTAAACCCCATGTTCGCCGCCGCGGCCATGTCGCTGTCCAGCGTATCCGTGGTAAGCAACGCCCTGCGCCTTAAGCGCTTCAAGTAAAACCTAAGGCCGCCGGGGAAACCCGGCCGGCCAAACGCCCCGATAGACAGGAGAATGGTATGGAAGAAGAAAAGCGAGCGGGGGACGGCGATGCCTGCGCCGCGTGTAGCGCTAAGAAGACCCATCGCGGCGAGGCTCTTAAGCGTTCCCTGGACGCCCGCCTTGCCCGCATAGAGGGGCAGGTGCGGGGCCTAAGGCGCATGATAGCGGAGGACGCCTATTGCGACGACGTGCTCGCCCAGGCTTCGGCCGTCCGCGCCGCCCTGGGCAAGGCCTCGCTCGTCGTGCTTGAGCACCACATGAAGCACTGCCTTATCGACCGCGTGCGCGCTGGCGAGGATGCCATCGTGGACGAGCTCGTCGATACCCTGGGCAGGATGATATAAGCGCCGGCGGCCCTTAGCCCCGCCGCGCCTTTGCCCAGGGGGCTCCCGCCCGTATGGCCCGGAGGCCGGCCGGGCAGCCTTCTATATGGCTGCCGGGAAGATAGCCCGCGCTCATGAGCAATTCGCCCACGATTTCGCCGCCCACGAAGCGGAAATGCCGCTTGAAGAGGCGCAGCCATTCGTCCTTGGGCAGGGGATGGTGGGCGTCCAGCCAACCCTTGAAGGAGCCGTATTCTCCGCGCAGGCCCTGCACGGCGCAGGCGTTATCGATGGCCGCCCGTACTTTGAGCCTGTTCCGTATGATGCCGGGGTCGGCCAGTAGCCGCGCCACGTCCCCCTCTCCGAAACCAGCTATCGCGTCGATATCGAAGCCCGCGTAGGCTTTCTCAAAGCCGGCGCGCTTTTTGAGTATGGTGGACCAGGAGAGGCCCGCCTGGTTTATCTCCATGATGAAGCGGCCGAACAGGGTTGCGTCGTCTCCGATAGGAAAGCCGTATTCATGGTCGTGGTAGTAGCGGTCGGGGTGGTCGGGGGCGAGGGTGGCGCAATACGCGCAATAGCTGTCGAAGTCTGCCATGCATCCACTGTACCGGCTCGGCGCCGCCGCGGCAAGCGCCGCGCCCTTGCCCCGCCCTCTTCTACTATTGTATGATTCGGCCAAGCGGCGGCGCCCGTCCCTGACGGCGCCGCCCATTTGTACAGCGGAGCGCACCATGGCAAAGTACCCTTTCAGCGAAATCGAGCCCAAGTGGCAGAAGTACTGGGACGAGCGCAAGACCTTCAAGGCGTCGGAAGACCCCTCCTTTCCCAAGGACAAGCGCCGCTACGTGCTCGACATGTTCCCCTATCCCTCCGGAGCGGGCCTCCATGTGGGCCACCCCGAGGGCTACACGGCCACTGACATATACTGCCGCTACCTCCGCATGAACGGCTACAACGTGCTCCACCCCATGGGCTTCGATTCCTTCGGCCTGCCCGCGGAGAATTACGCCATACAGACGGGCACCCATCCGGCGGTGACCACGAGGGAGAATATCGACCGCTTCCGCGAGCAGATAAAGAGCCTGGGCTTCTCCTACGACTGGGACCGCGAGCTGGCCACCAGCGACGCCGAATACTATAAGTGGACGCAGTGGATATTCATACAGCTCTTCAAGAAGGGCCTCGCGTACGAGTCCGAGGCGCCCATCAACTGGTGCCCCTCCTGCAAGACCGGCCTGGCCAACGAAGAGGTAAAAGACGGCGAGTGCGACCGCTGCCACACCAAGGTGACGCGCAAGCGCATTCGGCAGTGGATACTCAAGATTACCGCCTACGCCGACCGCCTCTTAGCCGACCTCGACGGTTTGGACTGGCCCGAGGCGGTCAAGGCCATGCAGCGCAACTGGATAGGCCGCTCCGAGGGCGCCCAGGTGGTCTTCCGCGTGGACGGCATGGACGAGGCCATCGAGGTATTCACCACCCGCCCCGATACCCTGTTCGGCGCCACCTACATGGTCATAGCCCCCGAGCATCCGCTCGTCGACAAGCTGAGTACGCCAGCCCAAAAGACGGCGGTGGACGCGTACGTGGACAAGGCCGCCAAGAAGAGCGACCTTGAGCGCACCGATTTGGCCAAGGACAAGACGGGCGTCTTTACCGGTTCCTACGCCGTCAATCCGGTAAACGGCGCCAAGATACCCGTGTGGATATCCGATTACGTGCTCATAAGCTACGGCACCGGCGCCATCATGGCGGTGCCCGCCCACGACGAGCGCGACTGGGCTTTCGCCAAGGCCTTCGATCTGCCCATCATTCAGGTGGTTGCCCGCGAAGGCAGCCCCGAAGCGCGCCTAGGCGCCTGCGGCGACCCCGAGGAGTGCTTTTCCGAGGAAGGAATAGCGGTAAATTCGGGCAACTGGAACGGCACGCCCACGGCGGCGTTCAAGGCCGGCATAACGAAGTGGCTGGAAGAGCGGGGGCAGGGCAAGCTGGCCGTCAATTATAAGCTGCGGGACTGGCTGTTCAGCCGCCAGCGCTACTGGGGCGAGCCCATTCCCCTGGTGCACTGCCCCGTCTGCGGCACCGTGCCCCTGCCCGAGTCGGACCTTCCCCTCACCCTGCCCGAAGTGACGAGCTACGAGCCCTCGGGCACCGGCGAGTCTCCCTTGGCCAAGATCGACGCGTGGGTGCACACTAGCTGCCCGGTATGCGGAGGCCCCGGCAGGCGCGAGACCAATACCATGCCGCAGTGGGCCGGCTCCTGCTGGTACTACCTGCGCTATATAGACCCCAGCAATGCAAAGGCCTTCGTGGACCGGGCCAAGGTGGACTATTGGATGCCGGTGGACCTGTATGTGGGCGGCGCCGAGCACGCCGTGCTCCACCTCCTGTACGCCCGCTTCTGGCATAAGGTGCTCTTCGACCTTGGCCTCGTGAACAGCGTGGAACCCTTCCAGCGCCTCATCAACCAGGGCATGATACTGGGGGAGGACAACCAGAAGATGTCCAAGAGCCGCGGCAACGTGGTCAATCCCGACGATATCGTGCGCGAGTTCGGCGCGGACGCCATGCGCGTATACGAGATGTTCATGGGCCCCCTCGAGGTGAGCAAGCCCTGGGCCACGGCCGGCTTAGTCGGCGCGAGCCGCTTCCTGGAGCGGCTCTGGGCCATGGGCGAGAAGCCGCTGAGCGACGAGCCGCCTACCGGAGAGCTCTTAAAGCTCATGCACAAGACCATACGCAAGGTGGACGGCGATACCTCGTCCTTGAACTTCAATACCGCCATATCGGCCATGATGGTGCTCTCCACTGAGGCCAATAAGCTGGACGCCCTGCCCCGCGAGCTGTGGTCGGCCCTCGTGCGCATGGCAGCCCCCTACGCGCCGCACCTGGGCGAAGAGCTCTGGCTCAAGCTGGGCAACGCGCAGAGCGTATCCATGGCCCCTTGGCCTAATTTCGACCCCGCACTCTGCGAGGACGACGAAGTGACCGTGGTCGTGCAGATAAACGGCAAGCTTCGCGCCGATTTCCGCGCCGCCAAGGACGCGGCTAAGGATGAGCTCGAGCGCGCGGCGCGCGCCCTGCCCAAGGTGCAGGAGTACCTCGCGGGCAAGGACATCGTCAAGACGATCGTGGTGCCCGGCAAGCTCGTAAATTTCGTCATACGCTAACGAACGTTTCCGGGGCCTGGCCTTCGGGCCAGTCTCTCTTAGGCGAGCCTGGCGCTCGGGATCGCCGTCCTGCGCCTAGCCTAAGGCGCTCCCGGGAGAGTAAGCGCTAAGGGGCGGGTCGGCCAAGCCGACCCGCCCCCTCTTTTCCCTTGTAATAGTCTACCCCCGGGCGCATACTAAGGCGATGGGCAAATGGGAGCGCATCAACTTTATCGCCTTCATTCTCGGCGTCGTAGCGCTCTTCGCCGAGCGGGCCTCTCCGGGTCCGGCTATCGCCATCGTCGTGCATGTCCTGGATTTCTCCATACTCGCCCTCATGCTATGGTCGGCCTTCGGAGAAGTCGCGAGCGCCAACTATCGCTGGAACTACCTGCGTACCCACTGGCCTTCCCTGCTCTTCCTATCGGGGTTCACCGGCCTCTTCCTGTACACGAAATACCTGGCCTTTTTCGTACGGGACGCAGGTAGCCTGGACACGTTCGCCGTCGGGCTCAGGAACGTCTTTCTCGTCCTGAAGGTTTTCGGGCGCATGCGCAGGCTCTTCAAGTTCTTCGAGCGCCTGTCGGCCAGACCCGCGCAGACGGTACTCATTTCTTTCCTGCTGGTAATATTGAGCGGCGCTTTGGCTCTCATGCTCCCCTCGTCCACGATGGACGGAAACGGCCTCGGCGCGCTCGACGCGCTATTCACCGCCACCTCCGCGGTATGCGTTACCGGGCTCATCGTCGTGGATACCGCGCTAGCCTTAACGAGGACAGGCCAAACAATCGTCTTGGTCCTTATCCAGATAGGCGGCCTGGGCATCATGCTCTTCTCCTTCTTCGTCATGATAGCCCTGCGCAGGCGCCTGTCCCTCCAGGATAGGCTCACCGTATCCTATATGCTGAGCGAGGACGACATGCTCGGACTGTCCCGCAGCGTGCGCACTATCGTGCTGTCGACCCTGAGCATCGAGCTGGCAGGAGCGGCCATACTCGGCGCGCGCTTCCTAGCGGTCGGGGATACTCTTCCCGACGCCGCCTTCAAGGGGCTCTTTCACGCGGTATCCGCCTTCTGCAACGCGGGCTTCGCGCTTTTCAGCGACAGCTTGGAATCGTTTAGGCACGATCCCTTTATCACCGTGGCTATCGCGTTCCTGATCATCCTTGGCGGCATAAGCTTCGGAGTGATCAACGACCTGAAGGCCTGGGCCCTATCCATACTCAAGGGACCGCGGCGCGGGGCGTGGCGCGTACAGCGCATCGGCGGCATGAATTCCCGCGTGGTGCTCGCGCTGAGCGCTATCCTTATCTTCGCCGGCTTCTGCGGGTTTTACCTGCTCGAGCACCGCGGGGCTATGGCCTCGTACGACCTGGGCGAGCAGTACCTGGCGGCTTTCTTCCAGTCTGTCACCTTAAGGACCGCCGGCTTCAACTCCGTATCTTTTTCGGGGCTGCGGGACGGAACCCTGCTGTTCATGATCGCGTTCATGTTCATAGGCGGCGCTTCGGGCAGCACCGCGGGCGGCATAAAGGTCAACAGCCTCGCGGCTATGCTCTCCTATTTGGCGGCCTTCATTCGGCAGGACAGGACGCCGAGGATAGGGCGCTATACCGTATCCGCCGACAAGATAGGCCGGTCCTTCCTCATCCTCTTTTTCGGCCTGTCCGTGGTTTTCCTCGGCGCCTTCATACTGACCTTGAGCGAGGATGCCCCGTTTTTGGCCCTCCTCTTCGAGGCCGTTTCCGCCTTCGGTACCGTCGGCCTGTCCACCGGCATTACCCCGGGCCTTTCGGGCGTCGGTAAGTCGTTGATCATCTGCTTGATGTTTATCGGGCGCTTAGGCCCTTTGACCATATTGACAGCCGCTAGCGCCAAGCATAGGCAGGGCCAGCTTGAGTACCCGGCCGGCGACCTGGCTATAGGATAAGAGGAGGCGTTATGCCGAGGAAGCGAAACTTCGCCGTGATTGGGTTAGGGGCGTTCGGCGCGAGCATATGCGACGTGCTTATCGAGAAGGGCACGACCGTCGTGGCCATGGATAGGGATCCGGCCACCGTCGAGCAGATGAAGAGCCGGGTATCCGCGGCCGTGCTCGTCGATACGACCAACGAGGATTCCTTGCTCAAAGCCCCCCTCGAGGACATAGACGTGGCCATCGTGGCCATCGGGGATAACCTGGAAGCGAGCATACTCACCACGATGCTGCTCAAGCAGAGGGGCGTGCCCTATGTGGTGGCGCGCGCGATCTCTCCCTTACACGAAACGGTCCTGCGGCGCGTCGGGGCCAACGAGACGGTCAACGTAGAGGTGGAGACCGGCACGAGGGTGGCGAGGCGGCTCGTGGCCCCCGACGTGCTCGATTCGGTACCGCTGAGCGGCGAAGTATCGCTCGCCGAGCAGCTCGTGCCGGAGTACTTCGTGGGCAAGACGCTCGAGGAACTCGATATCGAGAAGAAGATGAAGGTACGCCTGGTTGGCGTCTTAAGGCTTTCGCTGGACCTCGACGACACCGGCAATAGCGTGCGCCGGGAGACCCTGCTCTTCCCGGATCCAAAGGACAGCCTGGCGGAAGGCGACCGGCTCTTTTTGTTGGGCGCAAATAAGGATCTCGACGCCTTCCAGCACTTATAGGGGTACGCCATGCTATTGATTCGATTAAGCCACTTGACGGCGCTCGTCCTCTGCGGAACGGCGGGCACCGTGGGCGCTTCCGTGGCCGCGTACCTGGCGGCTGCGGGAGCGGGACGGAAGGGCGACGCGGAGCTGTATCTCTTCATGGGGCTCCTGCTCGGGGCCTTTCTCGTCCTCGGCTTCGTCTTCTCCCTGCTCGGCGCGGATAGAAGGAAGAAGGAGCTGGAGAATTTCTCCGACTTGGTGAAGTATGGCGGGTCGATATCGGACGCCCGCCTTGCCCGGTTCGGGGCCATAGGCGAGCAGATGAGGTCCATACTCAGCGCGCTGTCCGAGGCCTCGGACAGGAAGAGCGCGCGCATCGCCTCGCTTACCGGCCTCGTGCGTGCGGCCCTCGACGAGGCGGAAAAATCCATCATGGCCATAAGCTTGGACGGCCGTATCATAGCCGCCTCTCCCTCGGTGACCTCGGCCAAGGCGTTTAAGGAATTGCGCATCGGCGAGTCTGTTTTCGCCGATTACTTCCCCGACGCTGACCTGCGCGCCATACTCGAGGAGGCCGGCCGTACGCATGGACGGGTGGAGCGGGCTGAAGCCCTGTCATTTTTACCCGTATACTCGCTGAACGGCGATATAAGCCATTTCATGGTGAACCTAGGCCACAAAGGCCTGCTGGGATCGATCGGAAACCTCGTGCAGGGCGCGCGCGCCGGGCAAGGTCGCAAGGCCGAGGCCGGCTCGGCCGCCAAGGCAGGGGCGTGCCCGGGAGTACTAGGCGCGTTGCGCGGGCTGTTCAAGAAAAAGCCCGGCCCGTCGTCCCCGATGGAGGAGAAAGAGAGGGACTAGGTTCCCCTGTGGCCCGCTTTCCAGTAGCTTTGTAGGCGGGGCTCTTTGGTAGGGGCCGTGCGGTCGCGGCCAGAGCCTGCGCTGTCTTATATTGCAAGGAGGCAACGATGAAATATTTATACATTTTCCTGCTTATTTTCATTACCGTGCTGGTGGCGCTCTTCGCGAGCCAGAATACCGCTATGGTTACCGTGTCCTTTTTTGCCTGGTCGGCCTCGGGATCCCTGTCCCTGGTCCTGGTCATAACGCTGGCTATAGGACTGGTGCTCGGCCTCTTGATCATGTTGCCGGCCGTCATAGGCGGATCCTTCAAGCACAGACTGACCAAGTTCAAGCTCAAGCGCTTGGAGAAAAAGCGCGATAAGGCCAAGGTACAGGCCGAGGTCCAGGCTGAGGAGGGTTCTCAGGCGGCGGCTACGGGTTCCAAGGCCTCCGCGTCCGATACGGGCACGGCGCCAAAGGCCTAAGCCATGGGCGATACGCTGGCCAGGCCCTGGCTTTTCATCGCTGCCACGGCCCTCTTTGCCGTTTTCGCCATTACGGTGCTGCCCGGCAAGGCCGCGGACGCCGCTGCCTACACCCCGCCGGGGGCATCCTTCGATACTAGCCTTTTCTATACGCCCGCCCAGGCCCTCGAGCGGGCCTCATCCTACGGCGAGGAGGGCAGGGCGGCGTACATATACGACCGCTGGACCTTTGACCTGGCCTTTCCGCTCGTATACGGCTTATTCATGCTGTCGGCCTGGGCTTTCGGCCTGCGGCGCTTGGCTACCGTCGCCTCGGGCGGCGCGGCGACGCATGGCAAGGCTAAGCCCGCCTACGGCTGGCTCCTGCTGCCCGCCTTGGGCATAGCCTTCGATTTTGTCGAGAATAGCGCGGTAAGCCTG
>JBGSKZ010000170.1:0-1734 GCA_041741035.1 Treponematales bacterium | reverse complement strand
CCTCAGCCGCGCGGGCTTCGCCGGGGCCGGCCGAGGCCGGGCCGGCCTCAGCCACGCTTGGGTACTCCCAAAAGCTCTATGTGCTTGCGCAGCTGGTCGCGCACGCAGGCGTAATGGGCTTCTTCCTCGCGCTTCAAGAACGAGAAGAAAAGCGGCCGCAGCTCGGCGTCGTTCAAGAGGCCGCCGTAGGTGACGTGCAGGAGCTGCCTGCTTTCGGGCAGGGCCAGGTAGCCAGGCAACTCATCGTCGGGCATGCCCGCCGCCTTCGGAATTTTGGCCAGGTCGGGCGTTATGTGGTAGAGCTTCAGCGCGTCCGGATAATATGCATAGGCCTTGTCCAGCATGAGCCTGAACAGCTCCGGCGCGTGCAGCGACAGGGCGCGCAGAGCTTCGAGCCAGCTCGTGCCGGCGGTCTTTACGTGCACGCGGAGGCCCGTAAGGCGGCCTATGATGGGATAGGCGGAGAATTTATCGCTGCCCGAATGTATGGACACCTTATAGTCGCCGTAGGCCTTGGCTATGCGGCAGTGCACGACGAACTGGCGCTCGAACTCCGCCAGGTCGCCTATGTAGTCTATGCCTTTCTGGAACTCGCCTATGAAGCGCGGCGCCAGGGAATTGACCGTAACGCCCCTGCGCTTAAGCTCGGCCGCGATGAAGAGGTGATGCGAGGGAATAGTAGGCGCTGTGGTCTCGTCTATGCTCACTTCGAGGTCGTAATGGTCGCCGCGCTTGGCCCGGAGGCGCGCGTCCACCTCCACGGTGAAGTCCAGGGCCTTCCAGTACATGAGGGCGCAGCGCTTGGCCTCGAGCGCGGAGAGCGTTATCGATTCCCCGCCCAAGTTAAAGGTCTTGCCCGCGTAGTCGCCGAGCACGCGCTCCTTGGCGCCGGCGGGCAGGGACTCGAAGGCCTCAGCCACGGCCGCGTCGCTCCAGCTCGCGGGAGCGGGATTCATCACCTCGGTAAGGTCCAGGGTAACCATGGGCATGCCCACGTCCACGGCGCCGTCGATATCCGCGAGGGTCTTGAGGTGGTCGCCGTCGGCGCCGTAGCCGCCTTCGTAGCCCTCCTGCAGTACCGCGAAGGCCGCGTCCTTTACCACCTCGGGGTAGCTCCTGCCGGTGAGCGTAAGCTCGCGCATGGACTGCTGGGCGAGCACGGGGCTTATGGCGTAGCCGTTGGCGGCGCGTATGTGGCCGGGGCCGGCGAGGCCTAAGCGGTCGCCGCAGCCTATGGTGGTCTTCTGGCCGCGCAGGGACACCGGCGCGAGAAAGGGAAGCCGTTCCTTGGCCGCCAGGTAATTCTCGTAGCTCAGCGGGGCTTCAATGACCGAAAAGCCTGCAAGCTCATGGCTGGAGCCCGTGAAGCCGGAGGGCGGCTTGCCGCGGCAGGCCAGGTAGAGCCGCTTTGCGCCCGAGCCCTCCACGCCGCCAAGAAAGAAGAGCGCGCCGCCCTCCCTAAAGAAGGAGCGCGGATAGTAATAGGCGCCTTCGCCTGCGTCTAGCCTGCCAAAGGCGCTGGCCCTGCGCCGGGCAAGCTCGTCCGCATTCGCGTCGAGGAGCCCCTGCCGTTCCAGGAGCGAGAAGAGGAGTTCGCGCTTGCGCCGCGATTTCAGCTCATCCTGTGCCGCGCTCATCGTGCCTGCTCCTTAAAGGATACGCCGAACCAGCGGGCGGCGTTGCGGTAGCATATGTCCTGCACCATGCCGCCGGCCAGCTTCATATCGGGCGGTA
>JBGSKZ010000169.1:0-1916 GCA_041741035.1 Treponematales bacterium | reverse complement strand
GGCATCGGCGATGATGGCGATTTCCGAACCGCGTTCGGATACCTGGCTGCCGGCGATGTAGATATGGCCGCCAAAGAGATTAGAAAAATTCAAGCGGGCGCTGCTGGCGAGGCCGCCGGTAAACCCTCCTACCATGGTGATCACGAAAAAGCCGAAGCCGATGGCGCTAGCCAGGAGCACCGTCCGTTTTTTTTGGCGCCAGACACTCCGCCAGGCTATCAATACTGATTGGTTCATTTGAACGCTCCTCTTATCGCTGCATAGCCCGCAGGGGGGTAACGCGTAACGCGATGGACATGGGATACAGGCATGAACCCATGCCGATGAAGATAAGCGCGGCCAGGGCCGAAAGCACCGAAGAGCCGGAAATCGTCGGATACAGAGGGGCGCCGCCGAACAGCAGGCTCAGGAATTGGCCGGATCCTTCGATGCCGGTCACGCCTAGGACGGCGATTGACAGGCTGCCGGCGACGGTGCCGAGTATGCCGAATAGCGTGGCGATGACCAGCGCCTCGGCCATGATCATCGAGCGGATAAAAGGCTTTTTTGCGCCGATGGCCCGCATGGTGCCGATCTCCGGGAATCGTTCGGTAATGGATATGACCATGGTATTCATGATGATGATGGCTACCACCACGATGATGACCGCGACGGCTATTATAAAGACCGCGCGCAGGTAGTTGACCAATTGAGCCTGCTGGCCTGCCGCCCATTTCCAATCGGAGCTAATGACAGGCACTTCCCTTGCCCTTCCCCAGCGGTTTAAATCGACACTGAGCTCCGCCGCTCTTTGCGGGTCCTGCAAACGTAGCAGTAGAAAGTGCCAGGCATCAGGGTCTCCTACCGCGTACTTCTCCCGGACGCTCGTGTCGCCCAATATGGTATCAAAATCCGTAGCGCCGCCGTCCAGTACGGCAGTCGTAGTCAGGCTGTCGCCGCCGAAGAGCAAAGCCTCGTCGATAGATCCGGACGTAGCGCTGTCGGCCAGGCTCGGTTCAGCGGAGGAATTTATAGACCGCCCGGTAACGCCGATAAGGCCGCGCAGCGTGTCTGGATCGACCAGGGAAATCATGTCAAGCATTTCGCCGCCGCGCTTGAACTTGAACACGCCGGCCAGAGTTACCTCGCGTATCTTCACGCCGACGCCCCCGATTCCGGTAAGCGTCAGCTTTTCGCCGATTTTAATATCCCGCTTAGCTTCTTTCCTGGCATTGTCCCAGGTCACATCGGATAACATGATGGTATCGCGGGTTTCCGCGGGCCACTGCCCGGCGACAAGCTCGAGGCTGTCGGGGAACATAATCCGGTACTGGGCATAATCGGCCGCCCAAAGAAAGGATATGCCTATGCTATTCTCGTCCACGCCAAGGCTGGCCATGCCGCTTAAAACCGGCAGGCTGGCGGCGATGCCCGGCGTACCGTCGATATGAGCCTTTAGCGCGGGGAAATCGGGGATGAGCGGGATGCCGCCTTCTATATTGGGGCCGGGCATCAACGAAAAATCGTCTTTACCCTCGCCATGAAGAACCAGGTCGCCGGTATAGTTGGCGCTGAAACTTTGGTGCATGCCGGCATCTATGCTTGCTAGGAGGGAATTGCCCGCCACCAGGAGGAAGGCGCCCAGCGCTATCAGGATGCCGACGATTAGGGTCTTGGCCTTGTGCTCCCACAGATTGCGGAAGGCGATTTTCAGGATTATCATGGATTGCTTCCTCGCTGAAAGCCGCTGGCGGGCGCTGGATTGACTTCGTCCTTCGCGCTGGCAACAGACTGACGGAAGTTCTCGGTAATCATGCCATCCTTAAGCCGGATGACATGGTCGGCAAGCGCGACGATCTTGGCGTCATGGGTGCTGAATATGAACGTAGTGCCGTACTCGCGATTCATCTTCTGCATCAATGCGAGTATCGCCTCCC
>JBGSKZ010000168.1:0-3411 GCA_041741035.1 Treponematales bacterium | reverse complement strand
CGCGCGACGAGTACAACCGCGATTTCATGGAGGCCGCGCACGCGCTCTTCCTCTCCGACGAGGGCCTGTGGGCGCCGCCCATGGAGGCGGCCGCGGAACTGCTCTCGCTCTATGGCTGCCGCCTCGTCGCGATAGGCTTGGGCGCAAAAGGGGCCTTGCTGTGCGAAGCCGGCGCCGAGCCCCTCCTAGTGCCGGCTTTTGACGCGCGGGCCATCGTATCGACGATAGGCGCGGGCGACGCGCTTTTCTCCGCCTTTACGCATTACTATCTGGCAGGCCGGAGCCCGCCGGAGGCCCTGCGCCGCGCCGCGGCCTTCGCTTCCTGGAAGATAGGCGAGCCGGGCGCGGCTAAAGGATTTCTCTCTCATGAAGAACTTGAACGCCTGCTGAGCCGACAAGCCAAAGGAGCATGACTATGCAAAAGCGATTGAGCCTTACCCGCGCCCGTTGCGTGCCGGCCCCCCTGCGGGCCGCTATTCTCGCCGCCCTTGCCGTTTTCATTATCGGCGGCCTCGCCGCCTGCGCGACGGAGGGCTCCCTTGAGGGGCCGGCGGACGCCCCGCCTTACGAGAGCGTGGCGCCAGGCACGGTGGAGAGCATGGGACACCCTAAGATGGGCCTGGTTACGGCCGCCCATGAGGCGCTAAGGCCGGGCGACGACGAGATCGTGGTCTATTATCTGCGCAACGACGCCGATTACGGTCCCTGGGGCTTCTGGCACTGGGCCATACCCGGCGGAGACGGCGCGGCGGCGTGGGAGCGCACGAAAGAGCTCGGCGTCATAGAGGGCGTGGGCTACCTGCGCTTCAAGAAGGACGGTTCGACTTTCTCCGTGCCCACCATAGGCGCGGATGGGCTCTTCGGCATTATCGCTCGCAAGGACGGGGCCTGGGAAAAGGACGGCGACGCCGACCGTATCATCGACGCCAAGGCGTCGAACGCGTGGGCGATTTTCCAGAACGATTCCAAGACCTACCCCTACGGGCCTTATGTGCCCGCCATAGATGGGGCGCGCCTGAGCGCCAAGAAGGAAATCGTGCTCGAGCTTTCCGGCCGGTACGGCCTTGACTTGGAGGCGGGGCCGAGCGGCTTTTCCTTGGCCTACGCTGATGGGAGCCGCGGCATAGCGATACTGGACGCCGTCAATAACGCCGACCCCGACACCCGGCAAAACAACTATGCCAGGCGCGTACGCCTCCTCCTGGCCGAAGAGGCGCCCCTGGACGCGGCCCTGCTGGTATCACACCCGGCCTTCCTGGCTCCCGCGCGCGTGGAGTCGGCCGCGCTGGCCGCCGCCCTGGCGGACGATATCGTCCCGCCGGAGAGCTACAGGCTCGGCGCCATATACGACCCGCGCGCCAAAAGCGCCGAGTTCAGGCTCTGGTCGCCATTTGCCGGCGCGGTAACGCTGCGGCTCTATAGGCAAAGCCTGGGGCGGAAGCCCGACTACAGCCTGCCCATGGCAAAGGACGCGGCCAGCGGCGTTTGGAGCGCGCGCTTCGATGCCGCGGACCCGGAAGGCTTCTTCTACGAGTATGCCCTGAATTTCGGCTCGCGGGAGTCCATAGCCCTCGACCCTTATGCCCTGAGCATGGACGCCTTTACCGGCTCGGGGCCAGGCCGCGGCGCGGTGGTGGATATGGCCAAGGCCCAGCCAGTCGGCGGCTGGGAAGGCTATACCGACATAGTTCTGGCAAAGCGCGAGGACGCTATAATCTACGAGCTGTCGGTCCGCGATTTTACCATAGGCACGGACGCCGGCACCAAGGCCAGGCCGGGCTCGTACTTGGCCTTTATAGAAAAAATTCCCTATCTAAAAGAACTCGGCGTTACGCACGTGCAGCTCATGCCGGTGCTCAATTTCTACTATACGGACGAGCTGGATACCGCCTTCGAGGCCAACGCAAGGGCCAGCGACAATAACTACAATTGGGGCTACGACCCGCACGGCTATTTCGCGCCGGAAGGCTGGTTCGCGAGCGACGCCAGCGACCCGTACGCGCGCATGATAGAGCTGAAGACCCTCATAAAGGAGCTGCACAGGGCGGGCCTGGGCGTGCTGCTGGACGTGGTGTATAACCACACGGCCAACACGGCCATACTCGACGATATCGTGCCCGGCTACTATTACCGGCGGGACGCGAAAGGCGCGCTTAGCAACAATTCGGGCGTGGGCAACGACCTGGCCACCGAGCGCGCCATGGCCAGCCGCCTCATACGCGACTCCATCTACCATTGGGTGGACGAGTACAAGGTGGACGGCTTCCGCTTCGACCTCATGGGCCTGATTGACGCCGACACCCTGCTCAAGGCGAGGGAGGCCGCGTCGCGCCTGCCCGGCAAAGACGACCTGTTATTCCAGGGCGAGGGCTGGAAGATGTACCGCGGCCCGGCGCTTACGGTGCTGGACCAGAATTACATGGCCAAGACCGATTTCGTTTCGGTGTTCAACGACGAATTCAGGGACATACTCAAGGCCGGCGGCCTCAATGACCGGGCCAAGGGCTTCGTTACCGGACGCCCCATCAATACCGCCATGATCTTCAACAACCTCGCCGGCAGGCCCATGCTGAATTACCGGGCCGACGATCCTGGCGACTCGATGAATTACGTGTCGGCCCACGACAACCTTAGCCTGGCCGATAACATAGCCTTCAACGCGGGCCTGTCCGCGGCCTATCCAGCCGAACGCGCCGAGATAGCCGCCCGCTCGAAGCTGGCCTATTTCTTCGTGCTGACCGGGCAGCCCCTAGCATTTATGCACGGAGGCGACGAGCGCGGCCGC
This sequence comes from Treponematales bacterium, assembly GCA_041741035.1. GTDB lineage: Bacteria > Spirochaetota > Spirochaetia > Treponematales > UBA12059 > UBA5200. The sequence continues at coordinate 626 of JBGSKZ010000168.1, read as the reverse complement.
TCCAAGCCCAGGCTCAAGTCCTCCAGCGAGATAACGGGCGACTATGTGCACAATAGCTATGACGCCTCCGACGATATCAATCGCTTCCCCTGGGCTATCGCGCCGGAATACGAAGGACTCGCCGCGTGGGTAAAGGGCCTTATAGCCATACGCAAGGCCGAGCCGGGGCTGAGGCTGGGCGACGCCGCCCTGGTGGAGAAGGCCATGAAGCAGCTGCCCCACGACGACCAGCTTTCCATGGCCTGGACCCTGTCGCATGGCGGCTCCACGCTGATTATGCTGGTAAACGCCAATTTCGACGCGGCGGTCGATATACAGACCGGCCTGGACCTGTCGGGGGCGCGGGTTCTGGCTGACGACGACGAGGCCGCTCCCGGCGGCGTGGCCCGGCCGAGCGGCTTTAGCATAAGCGGATCTACGGTGACGGTGGCGCCTTTAAGCGCCGTGCTGCTCAAGGTATCTGCCCCGTGAACTATAGGAAGATCGATACGCCAGAGAATTTCCGCTTCGCGCTACCGGACGGCGGGCCAGGGAAAGATTGCGGGGCGACGGGCGCGTTCGCGCGGATAGCGGGCGGCGCTATGCCCGACCTGGAGCTGAGCCTTACGCGCGCGGGGCCGGGGGCT
>JBGSKZ010000167.1:0-6158 GCA_041741035.1 Treponematales bacterium | reverse complement strand
TCGGGGGCGAAGAGGCCCGCGTGATCCACCGAGGGGCTGAAGGGCACGATGCCTTCGCGGCTTAGGCGCCCGAAGCGGGGTTTCCAGCCCGCTATGCCGCAGAAGGCGGCGGGCCTTGCCACCGAGCCTATAGTCTGCGTACCCGTGGCTAAAGAACAGTAACCCGCCGCTATAGCCGCAGCCGAGCCGGAACTGGAGCCTCCTGGCGTGTGCTTGATATCCCAGGGATTTCTGGTAGGCCCGGGGGCGAAAAAGGCGAATTCCGTGGTAACGGTCTTGCCCAGCACCAAGGCCCCCGCCCCGCGCAGGGCGGCCACGATGGGCCCTTCCGGCATGGCGAAGAGCCCGGGAGGCAGCTTAGAGCCGGCGCGGGTTTGAAAGCCGTCGGCCGCGTATATGTCCTTGACGCCAATGAGGACCCCGAAGAGCGGGGGCCGCCCATCTGGCAGGGGGTAGCGCGCTGCGAGGGAGGCGGCTTCGGCCCTCAGGCGCTCGCGCCTGCCCGGCTCGGGAAGGAGGGCTAGTATGGTGGGCTCTAGCTCGTCCACGCGGTCAAGCGTGGACTCTATGTAGTCCCCCAGGTCCAGGCTGCCCTCCCGCAGGGCTTTTGCCAATGGAGCCAAGGCGCGCGGGGCTACGGCCGGCGACGCGCCCGAAGGCCGCGACGCGCCCATTATATGGCCCCGCTGTCGCGCAGCCTCGCTATGGCCTCGTCGTCGAGCCCGAGCAGGGACTTGAGTATGCTCTCGGTATGCTCGCCCAGCGCTGGCGCAGGCGGGCGCGTGGGGCTTTCCTCTATGCTCTCCATCTTTATGGGATTGCCCGGTATGGTAATAGTACCCGCGGCCTTGTCCTCCACCGTCACGAACATGTTGCGCGCGGCCAGCTGGCGGTCCTGCATCACCTTGTCTATCGTGTTTACCGGCGCGGCGGGCACGCCTGCCTTTTCGAGCAGGGCTAGCCAATCGGCTGCCGGCTTCTTGTCGAAGAGCCGCTCAAGCTCGGGAATAAGGTCAATGTAATGCTTGGTGCGGTCGCCGTTCGTGGCGAAGCGGGCGTCGGCAAAGAGGTCGGGGCGTTCCACGGCGGCGCAGAAGGTCTTCCACAGCGCGTCGTTGCCCACGGCCACAACGAACCAGGCGTCGCTGGCGCGGAAAGCCTGGAAGGGCGTGATGGTGGGATGCCTCGTGCCCAGGGCTCCCGGCGATTTGCCGTCCACCTGATAGCGCACGAGCGCGTTCTCCAGTATGGCCAGCTGGCAGTCGAGCATGGCCACGTCCACCTTCTGGCCCAGTCCGGTATGCTCGCGGTGGTAGAGCGCGGACACCACTCCGGTAGCGCCGAATACCGCCGCCGTTATGTCTCCCATGGACAGCCCCACGCGGGTAGGCGGGGAATCTGGCCAGCCGGTTATGCTCATGACGCCGCCCATGGCCTGCACCAATATATCGTAGGCGGGACGGGTGGAGTCCGGCCCCGTGTGGCCGAAGCCCGATACGGCCGCGTATATGAGCCTCGGATTGGCCTTCTTGAGTACATCCCAGCCCAGGCCGAGCTTCTCCATGGTGCCGGGGCGGAAGTTCTCCACGATCACGTCGCAGGACTTGGCCAGCTCCATGAGCAGCGCCTTGCCTCCCTCGTTCTTCAGGTCTATGGCTATGCTCTCCTTGCCCCGGTTCACGTTGAGGAAATAGAGGCTCTGGCCGTTCTTGAAGGGGCCGAAGGCGCGCGAATCGTCGCCGGTACCCGGCACTTCAACCTTGATGATCTCGGCGCCAAGGTCTGACAGCATCATGGTGCAGAACGGGCCGGCGAGCACCCGGGTTAGGTCAAGGACGCGCACGCCCTCTAGCGGCTTGGACATAGGGATACTCCTCGTTTAGCTCCGTGGATATACTTAGCGCGGAGGCATAGCGCGGCCGGGGACGCACCCGGGCCAGTAATCCTGCCTCCGCGCCATTCCTTACTTCTTTTTCGCTTCCTCGTGCAGCCAGGCTGCCTTGGCGCCGGCTATGTCGCCGAACTTGGTAAGCTCGCACTTGGCCTTCTTGGCCATGAGCTTCTCGTAGCGATCGTCCTCGACCATGGCCACGATGCGGGCTATGCTCGACTCGCCGTCCACGAAGCGCCAGGGGAAGCAGCCTATGGTCGCCCTCTGGTTCAGGAGCAGGTCTATGTCGCCGCCCACGCACTCGGCGTGGATGATATGCTCGCTGAACATCTCTATGTGCATGAGCTGGTACTTATCCTCGCTGAAGATCTCGTCCAGGCTCTTGCCGTACTTGGACTTAAAGTGCCGGTCGCACTCGGCGGCCTGCTTGGGCATCCAGTCGCGTATCTTGGTGTTCATGGGGTGGTCGGCGCTGCCGCAGTCCACGCCTATCCAGCGCAGCTTCTTCTTCTTGGCCCACACGGAGAACTCGCGGTCCGGGCCGGGATGCTTGATCATGTAGCGGATCTCGTCGCCGGTGGGCTGGTCCCAGCCGTAGTGGTGGAAGCCCGTATGGATGATCAGGATATCGCCTTCCTTCACCTCGACGCGGTCCTCCACCATCTTGGACGTGTACACGTCGTAATCGCCGGCTATGTCGGACAGGTCGACGATAGCGCCTTCATGCACGAGGAAATCCATATCCAGGCTGGCTATGTCCTTGCCCGGCGTGTAGAAGTGGATCTCGCCGTCGAGGTGCGTTCCTATGTGGTTGGAATGGGTAACGATCTGGCCATTCGCGCCGTTAGGCGCCAGGCGCTTGAAATACTTCACCTCGAGGGGTTCGTAGGTGGGCCAGGGCGGGGTGCCTATCCCCAGGGGGATGGTAAGGTCGATCATCTTCATAAAAACCTCCTAATAACCAGATATGTCATCGTGCGTATTTCTCAGCAAAAGCCACAAGAGCATCTCTAAATGCGTTTTCGGGCGGTTTGACGAGGCCGGCGCCTACCATGCCTATGCCGGGATCCTTGTGGGCTATGCCGGTATTGATGGCGGGCAGTATGCCGGTCTCCACGACCTTGCGTACGTCAATGGCTGTGGGCGTGCCGCGGAAATCGAGCGCTGGTATCTGGTAGGCGTCGTTTTCGGCCGCCGTTATCTCGTACATGCGCAGGGTAACGTCTATGGCGTCCTTGGGCGAGCCTCCCACGAATTTGACTATGGCCGGCGCGGCGGCCATGGCGAAGCCTCCTATGCCCGAGGTCTCGGTTATAACCGAGTCCCCTATGTCGCGCGCGGCGTCCTTGGGGCCGAAGCCCGGCAGGTAGAGCCCGTCCACCACGCCCGAAGGGCCGGTGAACCAGCGGCCCGGCAGGCCCGACAGGCGTATGCCGAACTCCGTGCCGTTGCGGGCCATCGTGGTTATGATGCAGCTGCCCTCTATGCCCGCCGCCGCGTCCACGGTGCACTTGGCGCTCGGCATGGTAAGGTTTAAGAAGAAGTGGTCGTTGGCGTTCAGGAAAGCCAGGGCCTTGGACAGCTGTTCCTTGGGCCGGTCGAGTAGCACGATATGCGGCGCAAGCTCGCGTATGACCAAGGAGGTACCCGCCCGGTTGCGGTTATGCCCCTCGTCGCCCATCTGCAGTATCTGCGCTATGATGGTTTTCATGTCCAGCTCGCCGCGCAGCGCTAAGGCTTCGGACAGTATGGGGGCGAGCTCGGAGGCCATCCAGCGCAGGCGCTCTATGACTTCATCGGAATAGGCTCCGTAGCGCAGTACCTTGCCCAGGCCTTCGTTCAAGGTGCAGTAGGCGCGGTTGCCGAAGGCCTTGTTCTCCACTATCCATACGGGCATGCTGGAGGTCATGACGCCGGCCATAGGGCCCACGGCATCGTGGTGGTGGCAGGGGTCGAAGCGTATCTTGCCTGACGCGGCGAGCGCTTCGGCCTCGGCGGGCGTGGCAGCCAAGCCCTCGTATATGATGCCGCCTATGACGGCTCCGCGCAGGGGGCCGCACATCTTCTCCCAGGATACCGGCGGGCCGGCGTGCAGAATAAGATCCTTGGCCATGCCAGGCACCACGTCGGCCGCTATGCCTATGCCCACGACGGTGGGCTTGGACGCCAAAATGCGGCGCACGGCCTCGGCGTTGGCCGCCTCTACGTCCACCTTGCAGCCCGCGGCCAGGGCGTCGAGCGCGGCTATGGCCTTAGCGTTGCCGCCGGCCGGCGGCCGCCATTCCACGTGGATGGCCTTGCCGCCCTCTTGAATAAGGTTCTCGGCAAAGGATACAAGGCCTTCGTTTATGGCCCGGAGCTCGCCGGAAAAGAGTTTGAGCAGCTTGTCGGCGTTCATCGGCTTCCTCCGCTTCGGTGTTTGATGATTTCTATGGCCAGGAGGGCCGCCCGGTAATTCGACGGCATGACGATGACGCCTTCGGCCTCGAGCTTGGCCACCTGGCCCGCGTAGCCCTGAGGGTCGGCCGCCGTGCCGGTCACCGAGGCTATGACGGGCAGGTAGCCCCCGCGGGCCGATGCGGCCGTGCGCGCTTCTCGAATGGCTGGCGCGCAAGCGCCGGCGGGATCGGGATGCGAGCCGTAGCCTATTACCAAATCCATCAATATGACGGCGCAGGCGGGGTCGCGCCCCTCCTGCGCTATGCGTTCCGCCCGGGCCGCTGGATCTATCATGGGATGCGGCTTGCCAGCGGTGAATACGTCGTCGCCTAAATCCACGATGGCGTGCCCCGCGGATATCGCGGGATCGGCCATGAGCCAGGCGCCGTCGGTATGATTGTTGGAATAGACGCCCCCAAGCGCTCGGTGCGCCAGGAAGAGCGCTTCGTCGGCTAGGGTGCCGCCGGTATACAGGCCGCGCAGGTAACGCTGCGCGGAAGCCATGGAAGCCGCCTCCGTGCTGGCCAGGGCCTGTATGGCCTGCGGCCGCGGCCGGTTATAATGGTCGTTGCCCGAATCGTCCAGTATGTTCGCGCGGGCCGAGGCGGGGCTGGGGTCGCCCTCGGCGAAGCGGGCGGCTATGAGGGCCGCCTCCTCGAGGTCCTGGGCAAAGGCTACATTGGCTTCGTCCGCCCGCGGCGCCATGCCGAGGAAGTGGGCCACCGAGGGCTTGCCGCTGTCCTTGAGCGCCTGTATGACCTTGGCGGCTACCTCGGGCGCGGGCGGCTTGGCTATTACGGCAAGCACGGAGGTGGCGGGATCGGCGCTCAGGGCCTTGATGGCCAGCAGGCTGGTCATGCCTCCCACGGCCGCGTTCTTAAGGTCGCGGCCCCCGGTGCCTATGGCCTGGCTTACGCCGGCGCCGTAGCGGTCTATCAGGCAGCTCACTTCCTGGAGGCCAGTGCCCGACGCGGCCACTATGCCCACGCCGCCGCGGCGCACCACGTTGGCGAAGCAGAGCGGCTTGCCGTTGATAATGGCGGTGCCGCAATCCGGCCCCATCATGAGCTGGCCCTTGGCCAGGGCGAGTTTTTTCAGCGCTATTTCATCTTCGAGGCTTACGTTATCGGAAAAGAGCATGACGTGCAGGCCAGCATCGAGCGCCTTGCGGGCTTCCCTTGCGGCATAGGCGCCGGGCACCGATATGATGGCCACGTTGGCTTCCTCGTCGAGCTTGAGGGCCGCCGCCATCGAGCCGGTCCTGGCCAGGCCCGCTTCCGACGCTTGCGCTTTCTTACGCGTAAGGGCGTCAAAGGCTTCCTTCGTGGCGCTCTCCAGGCCGGCCTCGCCCTCCGCCTCAATGGCCACGATCAAGTCGTTGGGGCTGAGCGCTTCCAGTTCGGCCTTGTCGAAGCCGAGTTCCGTGAGCAGCTCGACGTTCATAGGCGTGGCCATAGCCACGACCGCTTCCCGCACGCCGGCCATGCCCTTGATGCCGCGCGCCGCGAGCATGAGGAAAACGGAGTCGTAATAGGAATCTTTGCGTACCGTTAATCGTTTCATTGTACCACCTGGACTGTCTAGTATAACACTCTATTCCCGAGGGGAAAAGTCTTGAATGCCCCCCAGCCCCGCCTGGAAGCCCGCGAGGCTGTCGCGGCCCGAGCTGGCTCCGTGCCCTAAGGCCTCCGCGATAGCTTTCCTCAAGGCCGAGCCTCCATCTCCATCGCCGCGCAGGCAGGCAAGGCCTACCCGCAGGAGATAGGCGGGCGGCGCGCCCGCCAAGGCCCCCAGGAGCAACGCCCTGCCCGCCGCGCCAGTGCGGGGA
>JBGSKZ010000166.1:0-1959 GCA_041741035.1 Treponematales bacterium | reverse complement strand
GAGCGGCATGCTGAAGCGGAACGACAAGACAGCGCATTGGGGGCTTACGCATGGAATCGATCACGGAGCTCTATAAAATCGGCCACGGGCCTTCGTCCAGCCACACCATGGGGCCGCGGAGCGCCGCGGAGCGCTTCGCGGCGGACCATAGTGAGGCCGCCGCCTACCGGGCCATACTCTACGGCAGCCTGGCCGCCACCGGACGCGGCCACCTCAGCGATAAGGCCATAGCCGAGGCCTTTAGCCCCAAGCCCTGCGATATCGTATGGAAGCCCGAAGAGCTCTTGTCTTTTCATCCCAATGCCCTGCGCCTCGCTGCCCTGGACGCCCAAGGCCGCGAGATCGCGGAGCGGGTCTTCTACAGCGTGGGCGGAGGCAAGATCGTCGCCGAGGGCGAGGAGCTCAACGCCGCGGCCGCGCTCTATTCGCGCCCCTGCATGGCGGACATCCTGTCGGAAATAAACCGCACGGGCCAAACTTTCTGGGAATACGTGGAGGAGCGCGAGGATAGCTCGCTCTGGGACTACCTGGCCGAGGTGTGGAAGGCCATGAAAGCCTCGGTCGAGCGCGGCATAGAGAACGAGGGCGTACTGCCAGGGGACCTGCACCTACCGCGCAAGGCTTCTTCCTATTTCGTGCGGGCCAACGGCTTCCGCGGCTCGCTTAAGCGCCGCTCCATGCTCTTCGCTTACGCCCTCGCCGTCGCCGAGGAAAACGCCGCCGGAGGCATAATCGTCACCGCTCCCACCTGCGGATCCTGTGGCGTGCTGCCCGGGCTTTTGTACACCATGTCCAGGAATTACGGCTTTACGGACGGGAAGATACTCAAAGCCCTGGCAACCGCGGGCCTCATAGGCACTATCGTCAAGACCAACGCCTCGATATCAGGCGCGCAAGTCGGCTGTCAGGGGGAGATAGGCAGCGCCTGCGCGATGTCGGCCGCCGCGGCAGCGCAGCTCTTCGGCGGCACGCCCGCCCAGGTGGAGTACGCGGCGGAAATGGGCCTGGAGCACCATCTGGGACTCACCTGCGACCCCGTGGGCGGCTACGTGCAGATACCCTGCATAGAGCGCAACGCTTTCGCGGCCTCGCGGGCTCTGGACGCCAACACCTACGCCCTGCTCTCGGACGGCAGCCATCGCATAAGCTTCGACACGATAGTCGAAACCATGAATCGTACCGGCAACGATTTGCCCCGCATATATAAGGAGACCTCCGAAGGCGGCCTTGCCCTCGCTTCCCGCTGTTGTCTGTAGAGCCCATTGTTTCACGTGAAACAATAGGCGCAATTCAGGCATTGATTCCGCCCGTGGCGCATTACGCCAGACAAGCGCGTCTTCTGCGGCCGCCCTGTCGTTGTTTCACGTGAAACAAAAAAAGGGGGAGGCTCTCGCCTCCCCCCGCATTAACGCTATGCCACAACTGCCCTATTCTTCGTCCTCGGGGCTATCGTCGCTCCGCTCCACCTGATCGGCCGCATCCACGGCTTCCTGGCCGCTATCCGCGGAGGGTTCGTCGGCTTCCGCGTCCACCGCCGCCTCGCCTGCGCCGATTAAAGGGGCGGCCATATCGCCGGCGGCGCCTGGAGCGGCCACGGGCGCGTCGTCCAGGATGGCCTCGTCCTCTTCCTTGGCTATGCGGTCCATGCCCACGACGAAATCGGGGCTGTCTATGTTGACGATACGTACGCCCTTAGCCGATTTGCCGCAGAGCCGCACGTCGCTGGCCTTGATCTTCAGGGTCTTGCCTTGGCTGGTCATGACCACCACGTCGTCGCTTTCTATGATCGATATGGCGCATACGAGGTCGCCGTACTCAGGATCGTAGATCTTCTGCCCGCCGGTGCCGCGGCCGTGCTCGGAGAAGTTGTCGTAATCGGTGCGCTTGCCGTGTCCCTGTTCGCTGATGAGCAGCATCTGCTCGTTCGGGGATACGCGGAGCATGGCGCAAAGCTCGTCG
>JBGSKZ010000165.1:0-1347 GCA_041741035.1 Treponematales bacterium | reverse complement strand
CTGTTTTCTTTTAACCTAGTGCGCCTTAGCTTGTTTAGAAATAAAGCATCCACCGGGAACCGGCCCGGACGATATGCTATACGAACCGGATGGAGTACATGCATGAAGAAGCACTTAGCAGCCCTTTTAGCCTTGGCCCTTCTGGGCGCTCCCCTTTTCGCGCAGGGGCTCAGCACGCCCATGGCCACCGTTAAGCTCACCAAGACGGAAATTATCTCCGAGAAGGCCTTCAGGGACGACGTGGCAAAGGTGGAGGCCATGCGCAAGAAGGCGCTGAGCGCCGACGAGCGCAAGGCCTTCCTCGACGATATGATCGACGACATACTCTTTTACCAGATGTGCGAACGCGACGGCATAAAGACCAGCGACGCCGAAGTAAACGCGGCCATAGCCCAGAGCAAGTCCCAGGTGTCCAGCCAGCTGGGCAAGGCCGTAAGCGACGCGGAATACGAATCCCTGCTTGCCAGCCAGGGCACTTCTCTGGCTGACCTGCGCTCCTACTACCGCAAGCAGATACTGCTCAGGCGCTGGATATACACGGCCAAGGCAGCCGAGATCAAGGCCATCCCCCCCATTACTAGCGACGAGATACTGCGCAACTACGACTTGCTCAAGGCCAAGCTCGTGCGCCCCGAAACCGTGCGCGTGGCCTTCATATACTACCCCTTCCAGAATTCCACCCAGGCCGAGCGCGACAAAGGCGCCAAGATCATCAAGGAGCTGTCCGAGCGCCTGGCCAAGGGCGAAAGCTTCGACGCCCTGCGCCTGCGCGCCGCTGACGGTACTTACGGCGCCACGAGGGACTACATCTACCTGCCTAAGGTGGTCGAGGCGTCTAACGAGTACGGCAAAGAGCTCTTTGACGCCGTGTTCAGCCTGAAGGACGGCACGGTATCGGCGCCTATTGAGAACGACAAAGGCTGGTGGCTCGTGCGCAAGGCTGAGACCTTCCCCCAGAAACAACGTGAGCTTTCCGACCCTTACCAGCTCGGACAGCAGCCGACGGTTCAGGATTTTATCACCCAGAGCCTCGCCCAGCAGCGCGAGAGCGAGTTCATTTCCAAGACCCTGCAGGAGCTTAAGACTAAGCTGCGCTCCCAGGCCGAGGTTAAGATCATAGGTAAGCCCTGATGGCCTCGCGCAGGAAAGCGCGCATACTGGCCTTCCAGGCCCTCTACGCCTGGGACGCCTCGGCGGTGCCCAGTTCCGAGCTCTTAAGCTTCTCCTGGCTGGCGGAGGATTCCGCCGCCAGCGCGGACGAGGAGCTTAAGGCCTTCGCCGGGCTTATCGTGGCCGGCACCCTGGAGAAGCTGCCTGAGGTGGACGCTATCATAGCCAAGCACCTCC
>JBGSKZ010000164.1:0-1120 GCA_041741035.1 Treponematales bacterium | reverse complement strand
AGCACAGACACGAAGGAGCTGCCCAGTATGCGCACAACCTTAGAGTCGAGGCCAAAAGCCAGCTCCGGGGAATAGAGGCCCGCTATGTACATGACTAACAGCCATCCGGCAAACGTTGGGGTGAAATGGTAATAGTGGATGGCTATTTCTTCAGCGCTCGGCATGCCTCTGGTGCGCGCCGCCAATGAGGAGAAAAGCATGGCGGCTAGGACGACCAAGTCGCCGAGCATTAATAATAGTTGCTTACTCGTGCGCGATTCCAGCATTGCTGCCCTTAGCCTTAGCGGCCCAAGCCGAGAAAGCCTACAAGGTCGAGGCTGGCCTTGACCCCTACGGTCAGGGAGAAAAGCCCCCGGCTAATATCTGAAGGCCTAAAAATGAAAATATCGTCGAGAAAGAACGTGGGCTTGGGATTCACGCCGCCTGGAGCCTCTATCCTAAGCTCATTGAACACATAGCCAACGAGCACAGACGCGTAGAAATCCACGGCGCCGAAGTTTCGCTTAGCTTCTGCCTTCAGCGTGATCCTGTGCTCAAGCACATCGTCGGCGATAACCTTCGTGCCCGAATAATCCACCGCGCCATAGAGCTCGTGCCAGGGATTAGCCGGGGACTTGGCGCCCGATATCACGTATTCCAGGGCCGCGTAGGCGTCTAAGCCGGAAAGCGCGGGCCGCCAGTCCAGCATAAAGGCGATATTATTCTCACCGTGCAAATAGCCTATCATATTGTCCTGGATGGCTATGGTAGCCCATTCGCCGTCCACCTCGAAGATCACGTCGGGGTAGTAGGTATAGCCGTAGGCCATAAGCTCAGGATTGTTCTGATCCTGTACGCTGGGCTGGAAGCTGTGCTTCGTGGCGCCGGCGTGGTGAAAGCCGAACTCGCCCAGGGCCGTCTTGAAGACCGCGTCCAAGGCCCAGGCGGCCTTCCATGGGTTGTTGGGCGTATCGGGCAGGATAAAATGGAGATTAAAGTCGTCCATCAGGGTCTGCACGCTGAATTTTGCGGCTTCGGTATCCCAGTCCCAGAACAGGCCGATTATATTGTTCTCGTTAGCGCCCGTGGTCCACGGCCTGCCGGCGGTGCCTTTGACGTACTGGATAAAGTACTGCGGCAT
>JBGSKZ010000163.1:0-6468 GCA_041741035.1 Treponematales bacterium | reverse complement strand
GAGCTTCGAAACGGGCATGGGAGCCTTCCTGCCCCTGGGAGAGGCCGCCGCGTATTTCGACGCCGCGCCGCGCCTGCATGCGCGTTACGGCCGGTATTTGAATGAAGGCAGGAACTGGAATCTAGGCCTATCAGGTAGCTTCATGGGCTTTTCCGTAAGCGGCGAGAGCCAAGATAAGGCTATCAATATTTTCGCGCTGCTGGGCGGCGAGCTGGGCTACGGCTTCAGGCCAGGTTCGGCCATCGATCCCCAGATTTCGGCGGGAATCGGCCCGGCCCTCGTCGTCGTAGGCGCTGAGGGCGAGAGCCCCTTAGCCAAGGTCCTGCCCTATCTTTCCATTGGCCTCGGCACTAATTTCAAGCTGTCCCGGAGCCTAAGCCTTGGGCTCGGGCTATCATTGTCCGTGTTTTTCGATTACGGCCGCGGGTCTAGCTATCTGCTCCTTGGCCTTAACCCGAGCCTGGCCGCCCGATTGGAGCTTTAATATGCGTAAACTCCGCAAGCCGCGCTTCAGAGCGCTACTCGCCGCCCTCATCGCCATCGCGATCTCCCTTGCCGCCGCGATCAGCGGCTGCGACCTGCCTCCTATATACGAGTATTGGGATTCCATAGTCCTCTATGAGCTTGAGATAAGCCCCTCCTTCATAGCCTTGCAGGAAGGCCAGAAGGCCACTTTCTCCGTAATCGGCGGCAAGGTACCATACAGTTTTGAGCTGTCTGGCGACGGCTTTATTTCGCCGCTAGCCGGCCATAAAGTCGAGTATACGGCGCCTATAGGAAGCGCGGAGGCTTGGATAGGCGTGCGCGATATATACGACGCGAGCTCTCTGGCCAGGGTGATGGTGGTGGAGGATAGCGTAAGTCAATTGGCCATCGCGCCAGCAATAGTTAGCCTAGATTACGACGAACAGATCGCATTTGATATAATTGGTGGCAAGCCGCCTTTTTCATTCCATCTCATTGAAGGACTTGGCACGGTCGACGAAGCGTCTGGGCTCTATACCGCTCCATCGACAAATACGAACGCAGTTGTGCGATTGGAGGACGGTTCGGGGCAGTTAAGCGATGCTGTGATAAGTGTAAGGTTAGGCTGGCAACCCCTTACTATAGTTCCCGCCACTATAGTACTAGAAAAAGACGAGTCTTTTCCCTTCAACGCCACTGGAGGCGTAAGCCCCTACATTTTTAGTTTAGCATCTGGTGTTGGAAGTGTAAATATTTCGGGGGAGTATTCATCTTCTACTCTAGGCGACGCCATAGTGAGCGTCACGGACTCAAACGTACCGTTCGCATCTGCCGAAGCGACTATAACTATAGTAGCTGTGGCTCCCACCACCCTCGTCATCATTCCCCGATCCATAGATATAAAAATGGGCAGCAGTTTCCAATTCAGTGCTGAAGGTGGTGTACCTTTCGCCGATCCTGATCATCCATATATTTTTGAGATGGTATCAAGTTACGGCGGCATAATAGATGCCTCAGGCATCTATACGGCGCCGGATACGCGGCAGGGCGTGGAGCAGCTGCGGGCTATCGATTCGCGCGGCATAAGCGACACGGCCACGGTGAAAGTAAAGAAGAAGTAGGGAATCGGTCCTATTTAAAAAGAGCCTGCAGCTTCTCCATGAAGCGCTTAAGCTCGGCGTCTCCCGCGCTTAGGTTTCGGGGATCGCGGCGCGCTATGAGGCTGTCAAGGATCTCGGCCGCCTCGCTTAGGGCGGCTGCCCGGCCCTGCCTTCGGTACTCTTCCTCGTAATCCTCAAAGTAGCGGTCCAGGCGCTCGGCGAGGCCTGGATTCGCGCTCTTAGCCGGTTCCGAGGCCAGGAGGGCCCGCGTGTCCACCTTGGCCTGCAGTAGCTCCAGCATGCCTGCCTGCGCGCTAGCCGACGGCGCCGAGCCTGGGGAGGCCGCGTAGCGCCGGAGGAGGGCATTTAAGCGCTCCAATTGGGCTTTGCGGGCGCCCTCCTGGGCCTGCAGGCGCTCGGCCAGGGCCTTAGTATCCTGTAGTTCTTTCCGCAGGGCCGCCGTTTCGGCTGATCGATCCGCCTGGGCTTTTTCCAGCTCCCGGCGCAACTTGTCGTAGCGGGCGGCCAGGCTTTCCTGTTCCGCCGCCTGAGCGCTGCCCTGGGCCGTGAGGCGGTCTATCTCGGCCTTGAGCGGGTCGGTTCGCTGCTTAAGCTCGTCGTTGTAGCGAGCTTGGGCTTCGGCGAGGCTGCGGTCTTTTTCCGCGGTCTCCGCCTGGAGGCGGGCGCTGAAAGCAGCCAGTTCGCTCTGCCGCTCCGCCTGCAGCCTGGACTCCAGCTCGCGCAGGCGGGCGTCCGCTGCGGCATCGGCCACGCCGGAAGCGCTGAGCCTCTGTCGCTCGCTATCGAGGGCCGCGCGCAATTCATTCTCCAATTCACCGGCCCTGGCGCTCAGCCTCTTATCGAAATCCTTCTGCAGGCTTTCGCGTTCGCCCCGTACCTGAAGGTACTGGTACTGAAGGCTTTCAATGGTTTCCTCGCGTTCCTGGATTTCCTCGTCGGCCTCGCGCCTTAAGGCGCGGAAAAGTTCGCTCGCGCCGGCTGAATTTTGCCCGACGTCGCTTACCAGGCGCTGCTCGTCGATATCGTAGAGCCCGGGCACGAACCAAGCCGCCAGGGCGACGAGGATAAGAGCGCCGGCGTTTACCGCGAAAGGCAAAACCGCGCCGCTTACGCCGCGGCTTTTTGCCGGCTCCAGCTTGGCCCGTCCCGCGTGAACGCTTCGCTCTATTTCCCGGAGTATCTCTTCGCGTTCATCGTCGCTTATCATGCCGCTGTCGGCATTCAGTTCCCTATTATCGCTTGGCGCCACGTTTTTCATCCCTCGTTACGGCCGGAACAATCATAGCTAATCCCGAGAAGGATACGCTCGTTTCAGTATAAGGTAGCGATGGATAGTCCGCTATGCAAATAAAGAATTTGACCGCGCCCTGCCTTTAAACGTATCCTTATCGCAAAAGTATGAACATACGCACGAAGATACTTCTATTGGTCTTGCCCCTTCTCATAACCCCTTTGCTTATATCCGCGTTGGTGTCCTCGTACGCGGCGCGCAACGGCATAAGCCAGATAGCGGTGGAATTCCTGCGCTATAAAGCGGAAGAGCTGCAGAAATACGCCAACGGACAGTGGGATATACTCCGCGAGAACGGTTTGAGCGGGGATCCCTATTTCGTCGATATCGCGAAGCAGGCGGTGTCGAGTTTCGCCGCCGGAAGCGTGCGGGGTCCGACCGAGCTCGTAGCCGCGTTCAACGGCTCCGGGCTTCTGGAGATGAGCAGCGCCGATTTTGAGCTGCAAGCTTCGGAGGCCGAGAAGGTGTCGGCTCTGGCGGCCGCAAAGAGCGAAGGGTGGCAACGCCTGCGCTTAGGCGGCGCGGAACGCGTGGCCATGGCCGCCTACATAGAAAACTTCGACTGGTATCTACTGGTAAGCGAGCGCGAAGACCGCTTCTACGCCGCGGTCGATCAGATAGTGGCCCGCACGGTGCTCCTCATCGCCATATCCGCGGCGCTTTCCACCCTGCTTCTCGTAATTTTCTCCCATTACATAAGCGATCCCCTTAAGCGCTTGGCGGGTACCATGACCAAGGTCATGGAGACGAATGACCTGAGCCTGAGAGCGGAGGTTTTGTATTCCGACGAGATAGGTAAGCTCTCCGCCAGCTTCAACGGTATGGCGGCGGCCCTCGATGAAGCGTACGGGCAAATTAAGAACTTCGCCCTCGAGGCGGCGCTTTCTCAAAAGCGCGAGCGCAAGGTACGGAACATCTTCCAGAAGTACGTGCCCGTAAACGTTATAGAGCAGTTTTTTAGCCGCCCCGAGGCTCAGTTGATAGGGGACGAACGGGTCTTAAGCGTGCTGTTTAGCGATATTGTAGGCTTTACGGGCATATCGGAGCGCTTAAAGCCGGCTGAGGTGGTGGAGTCCCTGAATCACTACTTTGACCGTATGGTGGATATAATCATGGGCAACGCCGGTATCGTCGACAAGTACATCGGCGACGCCATCATGGCTTTTTTCGGCGCGCCGAGCAGCACGGGTCGGGACGCCCTTAATAGCGTAACGGCCGGCCTTGAGATGCGGGAAGCCTTGGACGAGTTCAACGCCTGGCAGCAGGCTAGGGGCAGGCCGCCATTTTTTAGCGGCGTGGGCATAAACCACGGCAAGGTTACCATAGGCAACATAGGCTCGGATAAGAAAATGGACTATACCGTCATAGGCGATATGGTGAACATAGCCTCGCGGGTAGAAGGCCTTACCCGGTATTACAATGAGCCTTTGCTCGTGTCCGGCTCGGTGTATAGGGAAGTGCATAGCGTGTATCCCTGCCGCTTCGTCGATAAGGTGGCGGTGAAGGGTAGGCATAGCGCTATATCCGTGTTCAGCGTGCGGCGGGATTTGGACTCTGGCCTCGAGAAGGCCTGGAAGTATTACCACGCGGGCATAAAGCGCTACTACGAGAAACGCTTCGACGAGGCCCTCAAATATTTCAAGGCCGCGGATAGGCTGAGGCCTGGCGACCCCGCCACTGAGCGCTTCCTGGCGCGCTGCCAGGGACTCATCAAGGAGCCCCCGGCAAATGACTGGACCGGCATCGTAGTTATGCGGGAGAAATAGGATAGTGGCCTTTGCGTAGGCCTCCTCCGGTATATACTTCGAGTATGCCCGCCAATAGCCGCCCGCGCGCCCTGGCGCTCATCGCCATGCTCCTCTTGGCCCCTGCCCAAATACGGGCGGAGGACGCGCCTCGAAGCTCCGGCGATTCAGCTTACGAGCTGTCCGTGGCTTCAGGCTTTGGCCTTCTCTATGGCGCGTCGCTCGAGCTCGTGTATAAAGATTCCCTCAGCGACAGCCTCTTAAGCGAGCTGTACTGGCCCATGCAGCCGCTCGTTTATTGGAGTTCAGCGCTTTATTTGGAACGCATCGCCCCCGGCCCCCGATTCTTCGCTAGCCTCGGCCTTGATTCAGGGTTTTATAGCTACACGGGAACCATGACCGACAAGGATTGGACGACGAGCAGCAGCCAGTATACGCATTTTTCCGCACACGATTGCTACACAGAGCGTTCTCTGTTTATGGATTTGACACTAGGCATGAAGAGCTATCTCGGTGCGGGCCTGAGCTTCAGCTACTTGGCTTCACTGAGCCTTATGGACTTCTTTTGGACGGCGAGAGACGGTTTCCTAAAATACCCGCCGAGCTATGAGGCAATAAAAGTATGGGGTACCGGCATATCCTACGAACAGTTCTGGCTATCTCTTTCCTACGGCATAGCGCTTGATTGGGCGATAAGCAAATGCTTAACCTTGAGCGCCATTTTACTTGTCAAACCTTTGGCGCTCGCGACAGATGAGGATAAGCATTTATTCCGCCTCGAACAATTCAATGAAACGCTCTATGGCGCTTTCGGCATAGACCCGAGCCTATCGCTTCAGTTATCATTTACCGAACGGCTCGGCGCTCTCGTGAGGCTATCGTATAGGGGGCTGTGGGGCGCCCGCGGCGATACGGTGCATACGGAAATGGATACCGGGACGCTTATCGGTGTATACCATGACGGAGCGGGCGCCGGCTATAATGCCATCGATTTAAGCGTCAGCCTGGTTTCAAGGCTATAGAAGGTATTGAAAAGGATTATTATGGCGAATAAGCTGCGGATAGTGCCGGTTTTGTGCCTAGCCTTTGCCGTTTTGGCGGGTTGTTCGCGGGGCGGCGGCGTTACGGTAAACCTTGATTCCACGCCCCTGGTATCGGGCGGCATAGGCTGGGGCGTCGTCACGATAGCCTATGCGCGCCTCCTTGAAGGGCCTTCGGCGGATGCCGCGGAGGCGGGCTTCGCGAGGCGCGGGCAGGTCTTCGAGCTTATAGCGCGCAAGCGGGTGAGCGAGGGCGGCGTCAGCGGCCTCTGGTATAGGCTCAAGGGCCTAGAGAGCGGCGGCTGGATACATGAGTCGAGCCTGCGCGTGCACCTTAGCAAGGAGCAGGCGGAAAACTCGCCCGAGGCGCGGCCATGACCGGCCAAGCACTGCTTTTCTTTTTCCTCCCTCCGCTCATAGGCGCGGTCATAGGCCTCTTTACCAATTGGCTCGCCATAAAAATGCTGTTCCGTCCGCTCAAGGCGTATAGGCTGTTCGGCCTTAGGATACCCTTTACGCCGGGCATACTGCCGCGCGAGCGTTCGGGCATCGCCCAGTCCCTGGGCGCCACGGTATCGGAAGATTTGCTTACGCGCGACGCGGTCGAGGCGCGCCTCTCCTCGCCAGGCTTTAAGTCATCCCTGGAGGAGGCTTTGATCCAAGGCGGCTCGCGCGTGCTTGAGCTCAAGGCCGGAGGGCTCGGACGGGGCTTGAATCCCGAATTGGCCGACGCCCTCAAAGCGAGCGCCGCGCGGGCCGTGGCTTCGCTTGCGGCCTCCGAGCCGTTCAAGGCCGGCGCCGACGCC
>JBGSKZ010000162.1:0-1127 GCA_041741035.1 Treponematales bacterium | reverse complement strand
AAGGCCGGCGGCGTTAAGCCGGCATGAGGGTAATAGGCACGGCCGGCCACGTCGACCACGGCAAGACGGCTCTTATCCAGGCCCTCACCGGCATGGACGCCGACCGGCTGCCCGAAGAGAAGGCGCGCGGCATGACCACGGACTTAGGCTTCGCCTGGTACGAGGACGAGGACGGGCAGCCCATAGGCGTCGTGGACGTGCCCGGCCATGAACGCTACCTGCGCAATATGGTGGCCGGAGCCTGGGGCCTCGACCTGGCGCTGCTCCTGGTGGCGGCCGACGACGGCTGGATGCCGCAGACCGAGCTCCACGCGTCCATACTCGCGTCCCTTGGGCTTGCCGGCCTCGTCGCCGTCATAAGCAAGGCGGACCTGGCCGACGAGGCTCGGCTCGAGCTACTCGAGCGAGACATAAAAGGCCGCCTATCCAGGCTCTTCGGCCGCGCCGCCCCCGTGCTCCGCGTGGCGGCGCGGCAAGGGCGCGGCATAGCCGAGCTCAAGGCGGCGATAAGCGCCGAACTGCGCCTGCTTCCCGAGAGGGAACCCGCTAAGCCCTTTTTTTACCTCGACCGCAGCTTTAAGGCCCGTAGCGGGGGCACCGTGCTTACCGGCACGCTCCGCGGCGGTCCCATAGCGGCGGGAGACAGGCTTACGCTCTGGCCGCGCGGCGAGTCTATAAAAATCAAGGGCGTGCAGAGCTACCGGGTAGGCCGCGAACGGGCCGAAGCCGGCAGCCGCGCGGCCCTGGCCGTGCCCGCGCTCAAGGACGAATACGCGCGAGGTCAGCTCCTTGCCGACCAGGACCTGCCAGTCCTCTCGGGCAGGGAATTCCTGTGCAAGCTCCTGCCCCTGCCCGGCGGCGATGTACTCTGCCCCAGCGACAAAAAGGGCAGGCCCTTCATACGGCCCGGAGTGGAGGCAGAATTGGCGCTCGGCAGCGCCAAGGCCGACGCCGCGCTCTGGCCAATAAAAGGCGGCAGCTTCCTGCGCATACGCGCCAACGAAAGCGTAGCCTGCCCGCCCGGCTTTCCCTTCGTGCTCCTGCGCAAGGGAGGGGCGGAGCTCATAGGCCGCGGCCTCGTCCTATCCGCGGCTTTGGCGCCCGAAGCAGCGGCCGGCGGCAAGGCG
>JBGSKZ010000161.1:0-2482 GCA_041741035.1 Treponematales bacterium | reverse complement strand
CGCCGGGCATCGCGCCGGGTCCAGGCGTCCATCGGGCTCCGCTTAGGCAGGCTTACCCCGCCGAGCTAAGGCCGCCCTTTTCCCGGGCTTGGGCCTTGGCCTTCCTAGCGGCGCTCATAGCGGGCGTGGATTTTTGGAGCTTTTCTCTGCCTGCCTGGGAAAAACGCGCCTTGCTAGGCTTACCCTACTGGCTGTGGTATCAGATCGCGGCCGTATTGGCTTTGGGCGGTGTTTTTTGCCTGTATGCTCGGCGGGCGCAGTCCGGCCAGCCCGGCCATGGGCGCCGGCTGGGCCTATAGAATCCGCGGGCTCAGTAGGATTTGCTGGCCGCTTCCCTCTGCTTGATCGTTTCCTGCCTGAAGCCCTCGCCGAATTGCTCCACGGTCTTGGCGAACTGCTTCTCGCTCTGGAAGCCGTAGTCCTGCAGCACCAGCTTCTCGATCTGATCGAAGGTCATGCCGCCGGTCTCGTACTCGCAGAAGGCGTTGGCAAGGTACACGGTAAAGGCCACGTCCTTGTGGTCGGTGGTCATGAGGCCGGGTTCGTGGTGATAGCGTATGGCCGCCACCAGCGATTCGGGGAAATTCCACTTCTCGGCCACGCGGGCGCCTATCTCGGCGTGGTTCATGCCGCCGGACAGGTCCTCGAAGGTTTTCTCGTCTATGCCCTTGCTCCGGCAGAAGGAGCGTATATGGGTAAGCAATTCCGGATGCACGGCGCTGAAGATGATCTTGCCCATGTCATGGAGCATACCGCCCACGTAGGCGTCGTCCTGTAGCGGCCTGTTGGAGGATTTAAAGTTTTTGGCCAGGTTGTAGGCGTAGTAGGCGCAGCGGTAGCTGTGGTCCCAGAGGGCTTTCTGGTCCATGCCGTGCTCGCCGGCGAGGATTTTCTGGGAGCCGTAGGAGAAGAGCAGGTTCTTGATGCCCCGCAGGCCCACGAGCTTCACCGCGTCCACGATGTTGTCCACGCGCCTGGGCAGCATGAACTGCGCTGAATTGACGAGCTTTAAGAGATCGGCGGTCATGGCGGGGTCGGTGGAAATGTGCCTGGCTATCTCTATCATCTCGCTCTTAGGGTCGCCGATCAGGCGCTGGATGGCCAGGATGTTCTCGGGGAACTGCGGCAGGCCGCTTATACGGCGCACTATTTCGTCGGTAAGGGTGGAAAGGCTCTCTATCTTCGTGGCGTTGACGGGCACCGTGATGCGGGCCACGGTTTCTCCGCTATCCACCCGTATGTCGAAGCAATCCTCGTCCAGACCCATTTTCTTGAGCATGAGCACGAGTATGACTAGGCCCAGCCCCGCGCCTTCGCTGGAATCGAGCACCTGGGCCATGGCTTCCTCAAGGGAGGTGTACTTCCTGGAGCGGGCCAGCTTGTCCTGTATGCGCATGTACTCGGTACGGTTGAGCTGGGAGTTGTTGCGCACCTCGAGTACAACGTTCGATCCCCTGGCCTGGAATATGACCTTTACGTAATACTGTTTCTCTTTTTGCTTCTGAAGGTAGTAATTGATGTTCTCAAGGGTATCGCTTTTAAAGCTGTTCATGCCCTCTTCGTATTCGGAGGGGTCGTTCAGGTCCAGGTTGCGCGTCTCGAAGTACACGCGCTTGGTATTGGCTTTCTTGGCGTTTACCGCCAGCTCCCGCAGGCAATATACGAGATAGTCTTTTATCTTCGCCTGGCCCAGCTCGCCCAGGAATACTTCGAGCACCGACTCGATGTATACTTCTATTTCATGCGGCAGCGTATAAGTCGTTATGGTAAGGGGTATGGCGCTGTGGGCGGCCTTCTTTATCTTAGCGACGTCTACTACCAGTTCATTTCCAGCCATTCGTGATACCTCTTGAAGACCCCGCGGGGCCATACTTTATGAGTTTTGATTTTACTTGATTAAGCCTACAAGAACAATGACCGATTCGCAACCGAAAATCGCAAACTTCTTTCCATATATGCTCATTTTAACAATAAACCGGCTATAAAAAAGAAACGGTGCTATACTCGCAGTATAACGATGAAAAAAATATTGGTAGTCGATTCGGACGGCGAATCGTCGGCGGTGGCTCGGTCATTCCTGGCGAGGAGCTTTGAGCTTGAACTGTGTCCCTCCGTGGAGGCTGCCCTGGCAAGCTGGCAGGGCGCGCATTTTGACGCGGTGCTGCTCGGCATAAGCCCCGATACCATCGGTTCCCATGCCGACCCCCTGGGCCTTCTGGCCCGGAGCCTCCATGGCGCGGCTATCGTGGCCGCCCTGCCCGCGCTCGATGCCCAGGCGGTCGTGGACCTGATACGCGCGGGGGCCAGCTCCTTCATCGTCAAGCCCTTCGAGCCCGAACTCCTCGCGCGCACCCTGAGGGCGGCCATAGCCAGGCCGATACCGTCTTCCCCGGAGCGCCCGCTTTCGGCGGCTTCGCGCGCTGAGCACCAGCCTGAAAATGAGCGAGGCGTTGAAAAGGCGCAGCGGCCGAAGCCGAGATCG
>JBGSKZ010000160.1:0-2097 GCA_041741035.1 Treponematales bacterium | reverse complement strand
GTAAGTGCCGCGGCGGCTTTCAGGGTAGCTGCGTCTACGTGCATATCACTTCACCTCTTCTGAAATGCCCAGCGTAGCGTGGCATTTGTGGTGGGCCTCTTTTTCCTGGCCCTTATACGCGCCAAGGCGCAGCATCATATTTTCGAAATCCACTAAATGGCCGTCGAACTCGGGGCCGTCCACGCACACGAACTTGGTCTTGCCGCCCACCGTCACGCGGCAGCCGCCGCACATGCCGGTGCCGTCTATCATGATGGTGTTAAGGGAGACCACCGTGGGCACTTTAAAGGGCCGCGTGGTCTCGGCGCAGAACTTCATCATGATGGGCGGGCCTATGGCCACCACGAGGTCAGGCGGAGCCGCGCTTGCGCAAGCTTCCTTAAGCGGTTCGGTTACCAGCGCCTTGCGGCCATAACTGCCGTCGTCGGTTACTATCGTCACCGAATCGCTTATGCGGCGCATCTCTTCTTCCATGATAACGAGGCTCTTGTTCCTGGCGCCTATGATGATGGATACGTCGTTGCCGGCGTCCTTCATGGCGCGCGCTATGGGATGCATGGGAGCTACGCCTATGCCGCCGCCTACGCAAAGCACGCGGCCGAATTTCTCTATATGGGTGGGCCTGCCCAGCGGCCCGAGCACGTTCGCTATCGTTTGCCCTACTTCCATGGCTGCAAGGCGATGGGTCGTTTCGCCTACCGCCTGAAAAACTATCGAAATTGTTCCCAAAACCGGATCGGCATCCGCTATAGTTAGGGGAATGCGCTCGCCCACGCTCGTATCCAGCTGGATTATGAGAAATTGGCCGGCTTTTCGCTCCGCCGCTATACGGGGAGCCTTGAACGTCATGCTGTACACATCGTCGGACAGCTTCTTCTTTTCCAGGATTTCATTCATTCGCAACCTCCGAGCCGCTTTGGCGCTAGAACCCATACAGGATAGCCGCCATTGCGGCATTTCGCAAGCATTAATAACATTTCCCGAATATTTTAGTTTACATATATCAAAAAGGCTTTATACTAGCTCATCCAATCACACGCCAGGGAGCACTACATGAAAACACTCAAAGCACGGGTGCTGGTATTCCTCACCTTATGGGGCGTTTGGCTCGTCCTTACCGCTCCCTGGAGCGGCGAGGAGGCGATCGCAGGCGCGATCGCGGCCTTCCTCATAGCCGCGTTGCCCTTCTTTCCCTCATCGCCGCTTGAGGACCTGCGGCTCAACCCCAAGGCCCTGCTCTACATGGTCGCCTACGCCTTTGTGTTCCTCAAGGCCCTGGTTCTGTCAAACCTGGACGTGGCCTTCAGGGTGCTCCACCCGAAGCTGCCCATAGCGCCGGGCATAGTCAAGGTCCGGACTAAGCTCAAGACGCCCTTGGGCCGGCTGCTCCTGGCCAACTCCATTACCCTTACCCCGGGCACGATAACGGTGGAAACGAGGGGGCAGGACCTGTACATACACTGGATAAAGGTGGCTGACGCCGATCCCGTGGCCGCTACCGAGGCCATCGTGGGAGATTTCGAGAAATACCTGGAGGTGATCTGTGGCTGACGCGATCTTCATAGCCGCCGTAAGCCTGACGGCGTTGAGCCTTCTGCTCGCGGGCATTAGGCTGGCCAAGGGCCCCTGGGCCATAGACCGCACGGTTGCCCTGGACGTGATGACCATCATGGCCAGCTCGCTCATCGTGGCCTTTGCCCTGCTCTCGGGCAGGCGCATATACGTGGACGTGGCCTTAGTATACGGCCTCGTGGGCTTCGCCGGGGTAGTAGCCCTGGCGCGCTATCTGGAAGGAGGCCTCTGATGGCGGCGATTATAGGCGCTTTTTTCTGCCTGATCGGAAGCCTCTTTTTCCTTTTGTCGGCCATAGGGCTTTTGCGCATGCCCGACGCCTTCAACCGCATGCAGGCGGGCACCAAGGCCACCACCTTGGGCTCCATACTCTTCCTCGTGGGCATAGGGCTCATGCGGCCCGATTTCCTGGGCAGGGTCCTGCTCCTGGCGGGCTTCATAGCGCTTACCAATCCCGTAAGCTCAAACGCCCTTGCGCGCGCGGCCCACGGCTACCGCAAGCGCCTCGGGGCCAAGCTGTCGCCC
>JBGSKZ010000159.1:0-2644 GCA_041741035.1 Treponematales bacterium | reverse complement strand
ACCCGCCGCCCGGGAGGACGAGCCTCGGCGCTCCCCGCGCTCCGAACCGGGCCTTCCGCGCTCGCGCGCGTGCCCGAAGCGCACGGTAGCGCTCTTGTCTTCCAGCATGAGCTCTTCGCTCACCGGCATGACCGGTATCTTCTGCTCGATGTATTTCTCGATGGCGGGGAGGCCGTACACGAATTTCTCGCAGGCAAGGGTTATTGCCTTGCCCGTGGCTCCGGCGCGGGCGGTACGGCCTATGCGGTGCACGTAGGATTCGGGATCCATGGGCACGTCGTAGTTGACGACGAGATCGAGGCCGTTCACGTCCAGGCCGCGCGCCGCCACGTCGGTGGCCACGAGCAGCCTGATCTTGCCAGCCTTGAGGCGCTCTATGACCTGCAGGCGCTTGGCCTGCGGCAGGTCGCCCATGATGTATTCGCATTCAAGGCCGTTTATGCCCAGGCGCCTGGCCAGCTCCTCGGCCATGAATTTCTGGTTGCAGAACACGAGGGCGCTCTCGGGCTTATCCCGGGCCAGGAGGCCCAGGAGCACGCGTATCTTCTCGTCGGCGCCCACATGGTAGAGCTCCTGCTGCACGAGGTCCACGGTAACGGTTTCCGCCTCGATGACGATTTCCTTGGGCTCGTCCATGTACTCCCACGCGAGGTTCTTGATGCGGAAATTGAGCGTGGCCGAGTAGAGGAAGGTCTGCCGTTCCTTGGGCGGCGGCAGGTAGCGCAGCAGCTTGCGCAGGTCGTCGATGAAGCCCATGTCGAACATGCGGTCGGCCTCGTCCACGACCAGGAAGCCCACCTCGCGGAGGAGCATCTTGCCCTGCTGCACGAGGTCGATGATGCGGCCGGGGGTGCCTATGATCATCTGCACGTCAGCCCTGAGCATATCCACCTGCGGGCCGTAGGACACGCCGCCGTAAAAGGAGCCTATGCTTATAGGCAGGTACTTGGCGAGTTTCTTGGTTTCAGCCTCTATCTGTACGGCCAGCTCCCTCGTGGGAGCCAGTATCAGTACCTTGCGGTGCCGCAAGGAGTCCACCGTCATAATGCGCTGGAATATGGATATGAGGAAGGCCGCGGTCTTGCCGGTGCCGGTTTGCGATTGGGCATAGATGTCCTCGCCGGCGAAAGAGTGGGGGAAGGTGGCGGACTGCACGGGCATGCAGGTCTCGTAGCCGGCTTCGGCTACCGCCCTGGCTATATCGGGGTGCAGTTCCAGTTCGTTATAGTTCATGGCTATACAATACTCTATGCGGCGCTCTGTGTTAAGGCCCGCCGCCGCGTTAACGCCGGCTTTTCGCGCTCTATCGCGTCGCGCTCGGGTTCGCGTTCATGCGGATCGATTTTCCCGGCTCGATGACGATCAGGCCCGGATGCCTGACCAGCGAGGCGTTCCTGCCCGCGAGCCCCTCCGCCGAGGAGTGTATGGGTATGACGTGGCGCGCGCCTAGCTCGACGGCGGCCTTGGAGGCCTCGTCCGGACCCATATTATATTTCCCGTCGCAGGGCAGGAGGGCATAGTCTATGCCATGCTTCCGCAGCGCCGCCATTTCGGGTATGAGCGAGGTGTCGGCGGCGTGATAGAGCTTTATCCCGCCGAATTCGAGTACGTAGCCCACGCAGCTGCCGCGCGGATGGTTCGCGTTGTAGGCGGGCACGGCGCTTATGCCTACACCCGCTATGGTGGTGGCGCTGTACTCGGCTAAATGTATGGCGTTCCTCTCTTCGACCGCCCCGGGAGGCGCTATGACGGCGCAGCCGGGGTTGCGTTTAGGCAGCTCGATCCTGTTGTGATCGCCGTGGCCGTGCGTAACCAGGATGAGGTCGGCGGGCTCGCTGTAATCTCCGTCCGCATAGGGATCTATGTAGAGTACCGCCCCGGCGCCGGTCCGAATGCGTACCGAAGCCCTGCCGATAAAGGTCAATAATGCGTCTTGCTGGGCCGCGGTGCCTCCCGTGGGCACGGAGAGCGCCGCGGCGGACAGGAATTGAACGACCGTCATCCCTCGCCTCCCTTTTTAACGCTTCAGCATAGTACCGTTCCGGGCGGCGTACAAGGGAATTCTTAGGATAGGCTATGGGCGGCGGGCGTCTTTTCGCCCCGGGCGGCGATGGGGGAGGCTAGCGCTCGAGCACGAGCAGCTGAGTGCGGAGATCTTCCATCTCCTGTTCCCAAAACGCCCTGGCTCCCCAGCGGGGAAAGTGCTCTATAAAGCCCGGATCGCTCCGCTGCCTTGCCTGCCAGGCAAGGTAATGTATCATGCGGAGTAGCCTGAGCGGCTCGATAAGCGCCAGCTGGCGGTAATCGAAGGGCATGAAATCCTCGTAGCCGGCCAGCGCCGCGTCCAGTTCGCGCCTGCTGTCTTCTATGCGGCCGGGCAGCAGCATCCACAGGTCCTGTATGGCAGGCCCTGTGCAGCAGTCGTCGAAGTCTATGGCCAGGAGGCCTTCGTCGCGGCGGTCCAGGACGTTGCCGCGATGGAAGTCCCCATGGAGGAGTAGGGGGCTGAAGGCGGCGGAATCCAGGGCGCCGTCTATGGCCTCGGCCGCTTCGCCTAGCAGGCCCATGAACTCATCGTGGAGCCTGGGGTCCAGCGCGCCGGACGCCTCCAGCTCCCGCCCGTAGGCGGCGGCCATGCCCGGCC
>JBGSKZ010000158.1:0-4388 GCA_041741035.1 Treponematales bacterium | reverse complement strand
CCTGTTAGGGGCGGCGTACTTTATAGCGCTGTTTCTGATTTATGTCAAGCGATGTTCTATCGTCGCCTTCGTCTTTTTTCTATCATACCGCTCTTCGCGGCGTGAGGCTGACACTAACCGAAAGCTCCGGGACTGTCAATCACGCCAGCACAAAAATCGTATACAAACTCACTATTTTTCTAACAAAGCTAACAATACGTCGACAGCCTCCGCAAAACCGTAACCATAGGGCTTAGATGTCACGTATTTCGGGAATGAATCAAGCAGATCCGTATAGTTTCGCACATTCGCAACGCCGCAGGAGAGGCTGAAGCGCTTGAACATAGGTTCATCATTCGGCGAATCGCCAAAGTAGAGCACGCTTGCTTCATCCTGTATCGGATCATAGCCATAAAGGCTTGAGAGAAAAAACTCGGCCATGGATAATTTATCGTAGGCCCCGAACCAGGCGTTCACGTGGATCGAGCTGATCTTGGCAACGGCCCCCTTGGCCGCGCAAAAATCCTTTACCGCCCGCGCCAGGTCCAAGCTTAAGCGCGGCTCCTCCTCGGCAAAATCAAGGGCTAGGTCGAAAAGGCGGTACGCCTGGTCCTTCGCAAGGCGCAGCCCGGGAAATGCCTGTAAAGCCTGCCTCCCAAGCTCGGCCAATCGAGCGCCCGTGACTCCGGGTTCGGGCGCGGCGGGATGATAAAGCCTATGGAGCGTGCCTTCGCGCTGGTAAAACGCAAAAGCTCCGTTTTCCCCCACGACGCCGCTTACGGGCCATTGCCTGGCTATGAGGTCGCACCAGCCCGCGGGCCTGCCCGTAACCGGCACCACCGTAAAACCTGCCCGGCTCAGGCGCCAAAGCGCCTGGTAGGATTCCGCCAAGAGATAACCGTCCTCGGTAATCGTGTCGTCGATATCGAATAGTACCGAGCGTACGCGCCGCGCCTGTTCCGGCTTTAGGCTAGCGATGGGGAGCATGAGCTAGGCCTTCGCGCGATATTTCCTGAACTGGATGACATAATCGAGGAAAGAGCTCACTGAAAGTATGGCGGCCGCTACGTAGCTGACGGAGACGAGAATAACGAGCGCCTTAGGCACATCCAGGGAGAACGCCGCCAGGCTCCACTGGAGCAGCGATACGAGCCCGGCGGCCATATAGACTATGGCCTTAAGCTTGCCGCCCGGGCGGGCGCCCATGGCTATGCCCCGCTCTACGAGCAGCATGCGGAGGAAGTTGATGCCGAACTCCCTATAGAGGATGATCATGAGTATCCATAGCGGCATGATGCCCGCCCAGGCGAAGCATACGAAATACGTTATGCGGGCCAGCACGTCCGTGAAGGGATCGAACAGCTTGCCGAAACCGCTGACTATCTTGAGCCTGCGCGCGGCCATGCCGTCGAACAAATCGGTAAGCTCTATAACGATAAGAAGAACCCAGAGGGCCGGAACGACGAACTGCGCCGGCAGGCCCATGGAGCTTCCGTACATAAACAGGACGAAAAATACGGGAGCCAGGAAGAGGCGGCTGGCGGTGAGCACGTTCGGTAGGTTCATGGGACATGAGTATGGCTATTTGACAGTGAAACTGTCAAGTTGTATGATGCAGCGCGCTCTTTGACGCACATTGAGCCTATTTAAGGAATGCCATGCGCCCAATAAAAGACGCCCTCGTACACAGCATACTCGGAACGGTCGCCGCCTTTCAGCTCGCGCAATTCGCTTTATTCCTTGCCTACGCCCTGCCTTTCGGCTTTTCCGGCCGCTATATGGCGCCTTTTGCGCTCAGTTCGGTAGCGTTTCACGGGCTCCTGCTCACGATGCTCTATGTCTTCAGGAACGATTTCGTCAAGGTGCCCGAAGGCGAGCGCCTGACCAAGGTTAACCTGGCCAACAAGATCACCTTGTTCAGGGTGAGCACCCTGCCGACCCTGCTCTACGTCATATTAGCCAGCAAGGATTATCCCATACGCTACCCCCTCATCGCCCTGGTGGCCATCGTGTTCATAACCGATTTCCTTGACGGCTATGTATCGCGCAGGGCGAAAGAGGTTACGCGGGTAGGGAAAATGATGGATTCCGCCAGCGATTATACCGTGCTGTTTGTCATATCGATCGTTTATTACTATTTTCATATCATACCCGCCTGGTTCCTCCTGCTGTTTGCCGGCAGGCTGGCGGGCCAGACTTTCATGATGCTCACGGTGCTCGCCGTAAAGAAGCGCATTACCCCGCGCACCAGCTTTCTAGGCAAGCTTACCATAGCGAGCACCATGGTGCTGTATGCGGTAGAGTTGCTGCGCTTCGTGGCGAGCATACCCGCGCTGGCCTTTACCGTCCTGGAGTCGATCGTGGGCTTCGTCATCGTCTTGTCGATCTTCGATAAGATAGCGATGATGCTGCAGGATCTGAGGGCTCCGGCCGCCGAAGACGGCGGGCCAGGCCGACTAAACGTAACGGAGAACGGAGTACCCCATGCCCATTAAAAGCGCGCTGGAAATAGCGCTGGAACGAACGAAGGACCTGAAGGTCGATCCCAAGGCGCTCGCCGCCGCCGAGGCGAAACAGGAAGGCAAACGCCTCGCCGGAGACTATCTTTCCGACCCCGACGACTTCGATTTCCCAGGGAAATTCAGCGCCCTGGCCAAAGATAAGCGCGACGCGGCCAAGGAAGGCGCCTTTGAAGTGTTTACCGCGCGCATACAGCTGCCCACCATGGCGGACGCGAACCCGGAGAAGGAATTCTCGGCCATCGAACTGGGCCTGAAGAGCCTGGCTACGGCCGGTTCCGGCGAGAAGCATATAAGCGATATCTTCAAGCAGCTCGGGGGCTTCCTAAAGCAATACCTTGAGGACGCGAAGAAGGTGGACGAAGCCATACGCAAGCAGTACGCTCCGCGGCTTAAGGCAAAAGAGCAGGAAATGGCCGCCCGGATGGGCCGCGCCGTGCGCATAGACCCCATGTCGGACCCTGAGTTCGCCGCCTTCTATAAACAGAATGTCGGCCAGATGAAGGCTCAATACCAGGCGGCCCTCGATCAGGCCAAGGAAGACCTCTCATCGTTCTGCGGCATCAAGGAGAAGGCTTAGCGGCCAGTCGTATGGCTAGCAGGGCGGCGTCGGACTGGCGCACGCCCGGCACCCTCGAGGCCTGGCCCAAGCTGAGGGGCTTGGCCTCTGACAGCTTCTCCCGGGCTTCGCTTGAGAGGCCCGGCACCGCCCTGAAGTCGAAGTCGGGGGCTATCTTTAAGCCTTCCATTTTCCCCAGCCTCGCCGAAAGCCTGCCTTCTTTTTCTATGTAGCCGCGATAGCGCAAATCCAGCACCACGCCGTCGAGCCATTCCTTCGGCCACGCGAGCAAACTCGGTTCCAAAGCCCGCAAATCCAGGTCCGCCACCTTATGGTCGCGCAGGGCATCGGCTAGGCTTCCGCCTATATGCCCCGCGAGCTCCTCCTGGGCGGTATCCGCTTTCGTTACACGACGCGCCGCCAGGAGCTCGGCGATAGCCTCCATGCCGCGGCGTTTTGCCTCGAAGCGCTCAATGCGCTCGGCCGAGGCCAAACCCGCCTCCACGGCCAGGGGCGTGAGCCTGCGGTCGGCGCTGTCGTGCCGCAGCGACAGGCGGCGCTCCGCCCGGCTCGTGAACATGCGGTAGGGCTCCTTGGCGCCCAGGGTCACCAGATCGTCTATCATGACGCCTATGTAGGACTCGGCCCGCGAGAAGATCAGCTGCTCCCTGCCCGACAGTTTCAGCGCCGCGTTCATGCCCGCGACGAGGCCCTGTGCGGCCGCCTCCTCGTAGCCGGAAGTGCCGTTGGTCTGGCCGGCGAAGTAGAGGCCGGCCACGCGCTTGGACTCCAGGGTAGGAAAGAGGTCGCGAGCGTCCACGTAATCGTATTCCACCGCATAGCCAGGCCGCACCAGCTCGGCGCGGCTAAAGCCTTCCATAGTGCGTATGAATTCGGCCTGCACGTCCTCGGGCAGCGACGAGGAGAGTCCATTGAGATAGAGCTCGTCGGTGTAGAGCCCTTCGGGCTCCACGAAGATCTGGTGCCGGAGGCGCTCGGGGAATTTTACCACCTTATCCTCTATGCTGGGGCAGTAGCGCGGGCCTTTGCCCACGATATCGCCCGAATAGAGGGGAGAGCGGTGGATATTTTTCCGTATGACGGCATGGGTGCGCTCGTTGGTATAGGCCATGCGGCAGGGCAGGTCCTTCGGCGTGAAGCCGTCCGTGAGGAAGCTGAAGGGAAAAGGCTCGGCGTCGCCATACTGCGGCTCGAGCGCGTCCAAATCCACCGAGCCCGCCTTTATGCGCGCCGGCGTGCCGGTCTTCATGCGGCCTAGGGGAAAGCCCTTAGCCCGCAGGGCCGTGCCGAGCCCCAGGGCGGCCGCCTCG
>JBGSKZ010000157.1:0-6844 GCA_041741035.1 Treponematales bacterium | reverse complement strand
GAAGTTGCGGATCGGCCGGTCTATGGCGAGCGGCAGGACGGACCAGCGCTCGCGAGGCCGCTCGGGCAGCCGGTAGGAGGACAGGGGCATCCCGCCGGCCCGGTACACTTCCAGGGCGCGGGCTATGCGGTAATGGTCGTTGGGCTTGATGCGCGCGGCGCTGACGGGGTCGGCGGCGCGCAACTCCTCCATCATGGCGGCGGGGCCAAGGCGCTCGAAATCGCGCTGAACCGCCAAGCGCTGCCCGGCGTCCGCAAGAGGCGCGGTAGGAAGGCCGAAGATGAACGCCTTGATATAAAATGCCGTACCGCCGCTTATGACCGGCAGGGCTCCCGCGGCCAGGGCGCGCTCGCAGGCCTCGTCGGCAAGGCGCACGAAGTCGCCCACGGAAAAGGCCTCGCGCGGGTCGAGTATGTCGATGAGCTCATGGGGAAGCCGGCGCAGCAGCGCTACATCGGGCTTTGCGGATCCCAGGTCAAGGCCGCGGTATACCTGGACGGAGTCCGCGGAAATGACGACGACCGGCCTCGTTGGAGGCCGGTCGTCAGCGGCGAACAGCTTAAGCAGTAAATCGGTCTTACCGCAGGCGGTAGGGCCGAAAAGCGCCAGTACCCTATTCGAAGTGGTACTCAATCTGATTGGTGAAGATCTGACGCATAGCTAGCGAAACAACCTTTCCGTTGTTTTTCTCCACGTCCGCGGTCTTGAGCACCGCGAGGTGATAGGACCGCTTGTTGACGGCCACGGTAAACTCATATGCGTTCCCGCTGTACTCGATAAGGTTTTCCAGGGGCATGCTCATCGTGCGTCTCCGTTCATTCTTCGTCTTCCGTCCGGGAAGCGGAAGCTTCCCTAAGGCTATCGTCTATACGTGCTATGAGCCTCTCGGCGATAGCGCCGATCTCATCGCTCCGTTCAGCTTCCAGTTCTATGCGCGGGCCGCGGTCGGCGCGCGCCCGCAGGAGCTCGTCCACCAGGTATATGCCCACGAGTATGGCCAGTTTCAGTGGGTCGTCCACGCGGGACGACTCTTTAACTTCGGCAACTTTCGCGCGCAACTGTTCCAAAACCGCGTCAAGGTATTCCTTGCTCTCGTCCGTCTGTATGGAGAACGACGCGCCCAGGAGCTCTACCCGCACGGTTTCCAGGGGCACTGCGCGCCTAGAAGATGTCGAGGTCCGCGTCGGCGGCCGGCGCTTCCTCTTCAAGCTGGGCGGCGGCCGGCGCTTTCTCTTCAGGCTGAGCGGCGGCCGGGCTTGATTGGGCGGAGACGGGCGCGTCCGCCTGATGCGCCGCTACCGTCTGTACCGCGTCCTCGAACGCATCGAGCTTGCGCAGGTCCTCGACTATGCCCTCTTCGATACGCTCCTGGTCTTTCTGGAAATCCTGCACTAAACCCTCGAGCTCGGCCACGCGCCTTTCGGCCGCGGCCAAGCCGGTACGCAGGGAACTATTCTCTGTCCGTAAGGCGGAGATGAGGCTTACCGCCTTCTCCACCCGCGCCTCAAGGGCGCGTACCTGGTCGAGGGTTAGCATGCCCCCTAGGCCTTGAGGGCGGTTTTAGCCTGCGCTACCACGGCCTTGAAAGCCTCGGGATCGCGTATGGCTATATCGGAGAGAACCTTGCGGTCCATCTGAATATTCGCCTTATGAAGGCCTTCTATGAAGCGGCTGTAGCTCAGGCCCTCGGCGCGGCAGGCCGCGTTGACGCGGATGATCCACAGGCTGCGGAACTGGCCCTTCTTATCGCGGCGGTCGCGATAGGCATACATGAGCGCCTTGGCTACGGCGTCTTTGGCGGTCTTATGGTTGGTCGAACGGCGACCCCAGTAGCCCTTGGCGAGCTTAAGGATTTTCTTGCGGTGATCCTTGCGCTTAGTACCGGCAACTGCTCTAGGCATAACGATGCTCCTTGGTTATATGGAAAGGGGGCCAGGCGCCTGCGGGCGGCCAAGACCCATCCTTAATGTGCGCTATAATGCGCAAACAACGGCGGTCGGCCCGCTACGGGACGTCCGCCGCCGCTAAAAAGCTCCAGCTAGGGATAAACCGCAAGGCCAATCGGGGCTATGGCCTTGCCGCGCATCAACCGTAGGGCAGCAGCTTCTTCTTGATCTGGTACACGGGACCGGCGGAGATATATCCGGCCTTGCGCAGGTGGCGCTTGCGCTTGGAACTCTTCTTCGTGAGTATATGCCGAAGGTTCATCTTCTTATACTTCACCTTGCCGTTAGCGGTGAGCGAAAACCGCTTCGAGGCGGCTCGCTTAGTCTTCATCTTGGGCATGACTGTCCATCCTTCAGGTATTCGAATCGATCTCCGCCGACACAACCGGCCTCATGGCAGGTTCGGGCTTCTTCACAGGACTGCTCTTAGGGCTCAATATCATGGACATAAAGCGGCCTTCCATAGTGGGAGGACGCTCCAGGTTATATAAGCCGTCAATGCGGCCAAGCACGCTGCGTAGCACGTCTTCGCCGATTTCCGTATGGGCAAGCTCGCGGCCTCGGAAGCGGATGGTCACCTTGACCTTGTTCCCCTCGTTGAGGAATTCGCGCACATGCTTGGACTTGAAGTCAAGATCGTGATCGTCGATCTTAGGCTGCATCCGGATTTCCTTGATCTTCACGATCTTCTGGTTCTTCCGGTTATCCTTAAGCTTTTTTTCCTGCTCAAACTTAAATTTGCCATAATCGAGGATCTTGCACACCGGCGGAACGGACTGGGGAGCAATCTCGACGAGGTCCAGCCCCAGCTCGCGGGCCATGCGCAGAGCCTCAACGGCCGGCACTACGCCCATCTGCTCGCCCTTATCGTCGATCAAGCGTACTTCACGGACCCTTATTTGTTCGTTGGTCCGTAGATTCTTGTTGTCCGCCAATGTACCTCCTTCGGTTTTCCCTACAAGTATCGAATGTGTGCAGCATAGTAGCACAAAGCGTTAGAGCGCGTCAAAGGGTAGCGAAGGGCCGCATCACTTGCGTAGGCTCGCGGAGCCGTGCTATTTTTACGGCTATGTATGCACTACTGCTCCTGCTGCTGCCGCTTTCCGTGCCGGCTTGCGTCGCCTGGTTCCCCAAGGGGGATTCGAGGCCCTTCCGCCTGGCCATGAGGGGCGCCGTCATGGCTTTGCCGTCCACCCTCGTTTGGCTCCTCTTCAAAGGCCTGCATCAGCCTTCGTGGGGCTCGGCCCTGCTCATACTGACCGTCTTCGTCCGCTACCTGCTCCTACCGGCCGGCCTCTTCGCGGGCTCCTTCGTGCTCTCCTCGGGACTGCGCAACGTAGAGCGTGGCATGGGCTTTAAGGATCTGCTGTACTACTCGCTGGGCTTCTTCGCGGTGTTCAACATACTCTTTGCCATAAGCCTCTGGGGGGATAGGTACTATGCCTACACCCTGCTCCTGCCCGTCATGATGGGCGCTACGGCCCTGGCCTTGCCGCCCCTCATGGAAAACGCTGTACGCTATGGCATGCCGGACGGCATACGATGGATACTCGCGGCCCTTGCCGGGCTTTTTCTGGCCGCGACGGCCTTCAGCCTGCTCTTTCTGCGCCTCGAATGGCTCGGCATCATACTCTGCCTGGCCTACAGCGCCGGCGCGGCCAGCCTGGGCCTCATACGGCTCGCGCACAGCCGCTGAACCGGTCCGTCCTCAGCCCCGTAGCGGAAAATAGCCCGCGACGCGGCTAGCTTCGCGTCGCGGGCTATGGGACCAGCGGGGCTCGAACCCACCACCTGCTGCTTAGAAGGCAGCTGCTCTATCCAGATGAGCTATGATCCCTCGTCCAGAAAGGCCTCGTAGCCGAGGCTTTTCTGGACGAGGGAGCGCGAGCGTAGTCGGGATGGTGGGACTCGAACCCACGATATCCAGCTCCCAAAGCTGGCGCCCTAGCCACTGGGCTACATCCCGCGTGATTACTGTATAGCCGCCGCCCCGCCATACTGTCAAGCTGGCGGCCTCTAGTGACAGGGGACCGGCTTTGCTCTATGCTCCTGGGTATGGACGCAAGCCGGCTCTATGCCCTGGAAAATACCAAGAAACGCGACCTGGCTTCAGGCGTTATCAACAGCGTAAGCTCAGCCCTGGCCATAGCCGGCTTCGTGGTATTGGTGGTGCGGGCGGCGCGGGCCGAATTGCGGGGCTCCATGGCGCCGGCCTTTACCGTAGGCGTGTCGCTTTATGGCGCGTGCGTGCTCTTTCGCTTTATCATGGGCTCGCTCGCTGGCTTCATAGGCCGCCGCGGCGCTTTTCGCTCGCTGGAGGAAGCGGGCGCGTATTTCCTGCCCGCCGGCGTGCTCATGCCCATCGTGTTCTCCTCGCTGGAAGGCGCGGGCAAATGGCTGGTATTCGCATCGGTATGGGCCTACGCGGCCATAGGCTACGTGCTCCACCTGGTCATAGTGGGCTGGTACCGGCGCTACGCCGTATCGCTAGGCTATCTTTTCTTCTTCGTCATCCTGCCCCTGCTCGCGCCTATACGCGCCGCCTTGGGCGAGGACGCCTTCATGTGGATCTTTTCGGGCGGGGCCTTTTTCCTGGTAGCCCTGCTATTCCGCGGCAAGGACGGCTTCCCCTACGCCGAGGCCCTCTGGAACGCCTTCGTATTCGCGGGGGTGGCGCTTCAGTACGCGGGCATCTCGTCTATGCTTTCCTGAAGGGCGCGCTCCACGGCCGCGCTCAGGTCTTCGTCGTCTAGCTCAAGGCCCGGAGCGCTCGACGCGGGAGCCCGCAATATGCGCTCCGCTGCGGCGCTTACGCCGCGCGCGAAAGCGGCATCCGGGCGTGCCGCGCTCAATAAGGCGCGCTCGGCTACCGATTGGCTCACGAGCTCGTCGCGCATGATATAGGATATGTACTCCATGCCTATGCCGAGATTGCGGGCGCTGATCTCCCGCAGGCGCTGGGCTATGGCCATATCGGACTCGCCCAAGCCCATGTTCACCACCACGCGCGGGCGCAGGCGCCCCAGTTCGGCCATGGCCTTAGCCCCCCGCTCTCCGCCGCCTTCGGCGAGCCGCTCGGCGAAGCGCAGGAAAGTGTCGCCCTGCCCTTCCACCCGGTTCACCACGAAGTCCACGATGCGGGCCCTCTCGTCGCTGCCCTTGGGGAAGGACCGGAACAGGAGCCTAAAGGCCGCGGTCTTTAAGAACGAATACGCGTTGAGTATGGCCGGTATCTCGGGCACGGTGACGAGGAGCCCGTCGGGCGCCATGAGCCAGAAGTCGATAACGTTGTACGAAGCGCCGGCGCCCAGGTCCACGAGCACGTAATCGGCGGTAAGCTCGAGCAATTCCTTCATGATGCGGCGCTTGGTAAAGAACTCAAGATTGGCGGTGCCCGGCAGGAGATTGTCCCCCGGCACGAGGAAGAGCCGGTCCATGCCCGTAGGCACGACGAGGGCTTCAAGGCTCTTTTCCTTCTTCCACACGATAGAGCCTACGCCCGGATAACGGTTGCGCACGCCCAGGCAGGTATGGAGATTGGCTCCCCCGAGGTCCAGGTCGACGAGGACGACGGTCTTGCCCGCCTGCGCCAGTCGCGCTCCCAGGTTAGCCGTGAATACGGTCTTGCCCACGCCGCCCTTGCCCGACGCCACCGGTATCAGTATGCCCAAAGCCTGCCTCCTTGCTACCGATTTCATTGTAGGCTCCCGCGGGCGCCGGCACAAGGGAAAAAACGGCTGGGCGGCGGGGCCGCTTGAGCGAACGGAGCGCTTGGGCTACAGTAGAGCCATGAGAAGCCCAGCCTTAGCCGCCCTCGCCCTGGCGCTTGCCCTTACCCTCAATACGCAGGCCCTCGGCGCGCAGGCAGCCCTCCCCCAAATCGTCGTCGAAAGCGTCGAGCTCGGCGGCAACGCCGAGCTCGTCATCAAAAGCGACCAGAAAGCCACCGAGGTATACCTCGATTACTTTAAGCGGGGCAGCACCCCGCTCGTGCTGGAATCGCTCAGCCCGGGGCCGCGCCTCGTCGTGCTGCGCAGCGAAGGCTACTACGACCTGAGTCTGCAGCTGAACCTCGCGCCCAACACCCGCACCACCGTGACGGCTTTCCTGGAGCTCATAACCGGCTATCTGTCGGTACAGGCCGATCCATCCTGGGCCCAGGTGATCATCGACGGCGAGAGCTACGAACAGGGCATACTGCTCTTGCCCGCCGGGCTCCGCTCGCTGCGCATACAGGCCTTCGGCTACCGGAGCCAGGACTACTCCGTGTTTATACCCGAGAAGCTCATGGCCACGCTCAAGGCGAGCCTGGAGCGCGCTCCTTTCGAAGCCGGCTCCTATGCCGTATCGGCGGAACGCTTCAATCCCCGCAATTCGGGGCTGAAGGGCAGCGTGCGCCTGGGCTTCCGGGTAAGCGCGCCGGGCAGGGCCGAGGCGAGGCTCATGGCGGCCGACGGCCAAGTGCTGCGCGAATGGAAACTCGGCCCCTTCAGCGACTGGGAACAGGAGTTCTCCTGGGACGGCCGGGACGCCTCCGGGCTGCCGCTGCCCGACGGCGCGTACAGGATCGCCCTGCAGGCGCGCGCCGAACCGGGCATAGAATCGCTGCAGGAGTATTTTGAACACGCATGGGAGCTTCGAATCGACTCGACCCTCGTGGTCACGCCCTCCGGCCGTTTCGGCGCGCTCCCCGGCAGCGTGCTGAGCCCCGACGCCTTCGTAATGCCCGACTCGAGCCTTAACGTAAGCATAGGCGCCGTATTCTCGGGCCAAGGCGCGTCGGGGGGCTACGAGGGCATACGCGGAGGCGCGGAGCTTAGCATGGGCCTTTCCTTGGCGGGCTCGGTGGATATAGGCGTAGGCGCGCGCGCGTCGGCCGGCGACGAAGCGGGCGTGGC
>JBGSKZ010000156.1:0-2407 GCA_041741035.1 Treponematales bacterium | reverse complement strand
CAAAGGCGCGGCAAGCGCCAAAGGAGGCAGGGCGCTCAGCGCCGCGGCGAGCGCCGCGGCGAGGACGGGGCGTCTAGGCCGTAACCATGCCCTTAGGACCGAAGCCAAACATAGTGCGGATATCGTCATCGAGGAGGGTCTCCTTTAGCATCAGCTCCTCGGCGAGCCGTACGAGCTGATCCCTATGCTCGGTCAGGATATCGAAGGCGGCATTCCTGGCCTCATCTAATATATCGGCAACGGCGCGGTCTATCCTTTGCGCAGTATTCTCGGAATAATCTTTATGGCGGGCGATTTCCTTGCCCAGGAAGATAGGCTCATCCTCCTGTCCATAGGCTATGGGCCCGATATCGGAAGCCATACCCCACTCGCAGGTCATTTTCCTGGCCATTTCGGTGGCTTGCTTCAAGTCCTGGGCCGTGCCGGTCGTGGTTTCGCCGTATATGAGCTGCTCGGCCACGTAGCCGCCGTACGATATGACGATACGGTCGCGTATCCAGGCGCGTACCCGCGAGTAGCTGTCCTGCTCCGGCAGCGACAGCGCGAGGCCCAAGGCCCTGCCGCGCGGCACTATGGTTACCTTGTGCAGGGGATCCGCCTTGGGCAGGTAATAATGCAGGAGCGCGTGGCCCGCCTCATGGTAGGCGGTGGCTATCTTCTCGTCCTCGGATATCACGAGGGACGAGCGGGCTATGCCCATCAGTATCTTGTCGCGGGCGTCCTCGAAATCGCTCATCTCCACCGTGCTGCGGCTCTTCCGTATGGCGAAGAGCGTGGCCTCGTTGACGAGGTTGGCCAGGTCGGCGCCGCTCATGCCGGGCGTGGACCGGGCTATGCGCGTGGCGTCCAGGCCCTCCTGGACCGGCACCTTGACCATGTGGATCTTGAGTATGTCTTCCCGCTCTTTGATGTCGGGCATGGCCACGACCACCTGGCGGTCGAAGCGGCCGGGCCGCAGTATGGCGGGGTCGAGCACGTCGGGCCTGTTCGTGGCGGCCAGTATGATAACGCCGTCCTTGGTATCGAAGCCGTCCATCTCCACGAGCATCTGATTCAGGGTCTGCTCGCGCTCGTCATGGCCGCCGCCGTAGCCGGCGCCGCGGGTCCTGCCCACCGCGTCGAGCTCGTCGATGAATATGATGCAGGGAGCGCTCTTGCGGCCCTGCTCGAACAGGTCGCGCACGCGGCTCGCGCCAACGCCCACGAACATTTCCACGAAATCGGAACCGGACATATGGAAGAAAGGCACGCCGGCCTCTCCGGCAACGGCCTTGGCCAGGAGGGTCTTGCCTGTGCCCGGCATGCCCACGAGGAGCACGCCCTTGGGTATGCGCGCGCCCATCTTAATGAACTTCTGGGGATTCTTAAGGTAATCCACCACCTCGGACAGCTCGTACTTGGCCTCGACCTGGCCCGCCACGTCGGCGAAGGAGAGGTTCTTGGCGCTATCGGTAAAGCGCTTGGCCTTGCTTTTACCGAAGCTGAAGGCCTTGTTATTGCCCTGCATCTGCCTGAGCACCATCCAGAGTATGAAAAAGCCGAAGAACCAGGGCAGAAGCTCGAGGATGACGCGCATTGGGCTCGCGCTGCTCGTCACGCCTTCCACGCGCACGCCGCGCTCGCGCAGCCTGTCCAGGAGCGTCAGGTCGGCGTACGGGATGAGCGTGCTGAATTCCTGCACGTCGCCGCCCTTGCCTTTCAGCGTGCCCTGTATGCGGGTCTGGTCGATAATGCGCAGGGATTCCACGTTCCCCTCTTCCAGATGCGCTATGAACGCGGAATAGGGTATGGAGGGCTTGGCGCTCTGGCTTCCATCGAAAAGGAAGAGGGCAAGCGATGCGGCTATGAGCCCCATGAATATCATAAACGATACGCGGGAGCCCCGCGGCGGGCCTGACTCCGGCTTCTTCGGCGGCTTAGCGTTGTCTTTATCGTCGAGCTGCATAATCTTCGGCTATTCCTTTCATGGCTATGCCCAGATACCCGGGCGACGCTCGTGTAATCAAGTCCGCATTGTAGCGATATACGTCTTTGTAGCCCAGCGAGGCGGCGAGCAGGGCCACGATGCCCGAACCGTCCTCAAGCACGGGGGCAAGCTTCCTTGCCTCCTGTGGCAGGCCCGATTCGGCTAAGAGCTTGTCCAGCGCCTTCCAGCCCACGGCGTTGCGTATGCGGTCGCCCGGCTTCCTGGAGCGCAGCACGAGCGGCCAGCTAAAGGCATCCAGCCGCACGCCCCCGCCATCGTCGCTATAGTATACTGTACAGGAGGCGCCTTTGCCTATTCGAAACGTTCCGGGCTCGCCCAGGGCAAGGCAAAAACCGGCCGGTCCCGCCTCGGCGGCGCCAGCGGAAACGCTGCACGCGCTCACGGCGCCCCCTTCGAGCCGGAAGATCAGCCCCTGCCAGC
>JBGSKZ010000155.1:0-3745 GCA_041741035.1 Treponematales bacterium | reverse complement strand
GCAAGCGAGCATTCGTTTACTCGATCACCTTAATCCTGCTTCTTCCATCCCTTATGCCTGTATAAGAACTCGTTAAAGCCTACCTGCCAGCACGTTCCATGCCAACTATCGGCTCTCTTCGCGCTTCCGCGCGTTCCGCTGCCCTGCTAGGGGCGGCGTACTTTATAGCGCGTCTGCGAGCTTGTGTCAAGAGCTGACCGCAAGCGGCGCCGTCGCGTTAAAACTATCCATGAAACTTACAGATTATTGTTAGGCGTACTAGAAAGCAGCGCTTGATCTGTAGCATCACCATCAAAACTAAATTTTTGCTATAGAATATGTATATTGAAATAGACGGCTCATGTCAAGGCCGATTAGCCGTCCTGGCCTTCTTTATACGCTTATGGTAGTTGCCAGTACAGGTTCTCGTCCCCATAGCGGCGCAAAGCCATGGCTTCATCCACATGGGACGGGGCGATCGCGCTCTCGCCGGCCAGATCGGCTATAGTCCTCGCAACGCGTAAAATGCCGTGGCAGGCCCGTGAAGACAACGCATCCTTGGCGGCGGCCGCGGCGAAGGAGGCCATCAGCGTGCCATCGAGCTTAATATAGCGCTGTATGCCCAGCGGGCTGAGCCTGCCATTGAGAGACCAGGCTTCCCTGACGTAACGCTCGCGCTGGATGCCGCGGGCCTTCTTAACGCGCTCGCATATGGCCGAACTTCCTTCCAGGGCGGACTGGGCAAGCTCTCCGGGATCAACGGGACGTACCGGCACGCGTATGTCTATTCTATCCAAGAGGGCCGAGCCGAGCCGTTTCCAGTAGCGCTTCACGTCATTGAAAGAACAGAGGCAGACGGAGCCAGCGCGTCCGAGCTTGCCGCAGGGGCAGGGATTGCAAGCAAGTACCAGAAGAAAGCTGGATGGATAGCGCACGGTCCTGTCCGCCCGGGCTATGGATATGTAGCCTTCTTCCA
Organism: Treponematales bacterium; assembly: GCA_041741035.1. Lineage (GTDB taxonomy): Bacteria > Spirochaetota > Spirochaetia > Treponematales > UBA12059 > UBA5200. Next base: position 2,790 of record JBGSKZ010000155.1, on the reverse strand, counting down.
GCGGCTCTCGCAGCGCCTGGAGCACGTCGCTGCGGAACTCGGGCGCTTCGTCCAGGAAGAGGATGCCGCCGTGCGCCAAGCTTATCTCCCCTGGACGATTGAGCTTACCCCCGCCGAGTATTCCCTCCGCTGAGGCGCTGTGGTGCGGAGTCCTGAAGGGAGCGGCGCTCAACAAACCGCTGCCCGCCGGGAGCGCGCCTGCCAGGGAATAGAGCTTGGTGGCTATCAAGGCATCCTCGCCGTCGAGAGGCGGCAAGAGCCCGGGCATGCGGCGCGCGGCCATAGTCTTTCCCGCGCCGGGCGGACCGAAAAGGAGTACATGGTGGCCCCCGGCGGCCGCTACCTCAAGGGCACGCTTGAGTTGCGCCTGGCCGCAGAGCTCAGCCATGTCTTCAAGGCGAAGAGCCTGGTCCGCGCCGGACTGCGGGGTCTGACAGGCTCGGCCTGCCGCGTTATCAAATGCGCAGCTTTCTTCGGGAGCGTATCCGGCGAGCAGCCTGCCGAATATGGAGCTGAGCTCGCCTAAGCCGCCCACGCGGCATACGGCCGCCCCCGCGAGCACCCGGGCCTCCTCCGCGTTATCCCGCGGCACGAGAAAACAGGGTATAGAAGCGGCCAACCCCGCCGCCACCGCCGCCATGACGCCGGGTACCCGGCGCACCCTACCGGACAGCTCAAGTTCGCCGAGCACCACCATATCTTTGGCCGATTGCGGCAGCTGTCCGGATGCAAGGAGTATGGCGGCGGCTATGGCAAGGTCGAAAGCCGCGCCCGCCTTGCGCAGGCCGGCGGGGGCGAGGTTGACGAGTATCCTATCCAGGGGGAATTGATAGCCCGCGTTGCGTATGGCCGCCCGTACCCGTTCGCCCGCCTCGCGGACGGCGCTGTCGGGCAAGCCCACCACGTCGAGCGCCGGTATGCCTCGCCGTATGTCCACCTCTACCTTGACGAGCTGGCCGTCAAAGCCTATGGCCTCGAACGCGTAGATATCCATCGCTGCCCCCATGCGCAGCTACTACGGCGCGCTTATTCGGCGCGCTTGCGTTCATGCGTATGCGATTGGGTTTATCGGCGCTTACGTTTGGGCCTATCGGCGCTTGCGTATCATGACGGCGAAGGCTATGGAGAAGAATATCCAGGGCAGCGCGGGGAAAATCAGCGCGAGCACGGGCACGCCGCCCAGTACGCCTCCGCGCTCGGGGGCCAAACCGAATTCGGCAAGCAGCGAGTAGAGTATATCGGCATAGCCGGCGACTATGCCTACCACTATGAGCATCCATGCGGCGTCGCGCGTCTTGGACCACACCACGATGGCAAGAAAGGTGGCGAGCGCCACGAAAAACAGGCGGACAGCCAAGATTAACGTTGCCGTGCTCATACTTTTGCCCCTCCCTCCGCGTAATGCCGGTACATAAAGCGCCGTATCTTCCGGGAACTCGTCTTCTCGAATTCCTCATCCTTAATCTCGAAATCGACGATCTTCATATACTGCGGCAATTCCTTGTTTACGCGACGCACTTCCTCGCGCACGAATTCACTCGCCGCCTGCTTAAGCCGTTCCGCGACGGCCGCGGGCAAGGCGGCTCCAGGCGCGGCGGACAGAGCGGTTTTCCCATTCGCTTCGGCGGCTATGCGCTCCCAATCGGGCACGCATACGGCCAGGACCTCTTCGCCGGCTTTGTGCGCGCCGGCCCTCCTGCCCAAAATAAGCACTTCTTTTATCCAGGGAGAGCCCTCGAATTTCATCTCTATCTCCTCGGGATAGACGTTCTTGCCGCCCTCGGTGACGATGAGATTCTTAGAGCGCCCGGTTATAAAAATGAAGTCGCGTTTGTCTATGTATCCCAAGTCGCCCGTGCGCAGCCAGCCGTCGCGGCTGAAGGCTTCAGCCGTGGACTCAGGCGCGTTCAGGTAGCCCAGCATAAGCGAGGGGCTGCGCACCTGTATCTCGCCCACGCCGTCGGCACCCGGTTCCGCTATGCGCGCCTCGGTGTACTTTACCGCGATGCCCGCGGAGCGGTTGTCCTTGTACTCAGGCAGATTCACCGATATGAGCGGCCCGTTTTCGCTCATGCCGTAGCCCTGCACCAAATTAAGCCCGAGCGCTTCGTAAAAGGCGGCGGTATCCCAGGCAAGGGGGCCGCCGCCCGACACGGCGAGCCGCACGCTCGATAAGCCCGCCTTCTTCCGGAGAAAGGCCAGCAGAGCGCGGCCCAGCGGCAGGCCCAGGACCCTGCCCGCGAACGAGGAAAGGGCGAAGAGGCCGCCTACCAGCGCGCCAGCGGCGCGCGGCAGCCTTTCCAATTCGCTCCGTATGCCCTGCTTGATCTTATCGAAGAGCAGGGGCACGCCTATCATGACGCTTACCCGGGCTTCCCGCACGTGGCGCAGTATGACCGTGGGTATGAGTTTCTCGACGAAGGTGATAGAGCCGCCGGCCTCCAGTGGGGAGAGGAAGGTACAGGTGGCCGCGTAGGTATGATGCAGGGGCAGTATGGCGATAAAGACGTCGTCCTTATTGACGACGAGGGCCTGGCGCGCCGCGTTAACGTTGGCGATGATGCCCTTATGGCTGAGCATGATGCCCTTGGCCACTCCCGTCGTGCCCGAGGTGAAGATGATCACCGCGCAGCCGTCGCCGTCTATGGCCTCCGGCGGCGGCAGGCCTTCCTCGTCGCGCTCCGCGGCATGTTCGGCCAAGGCGGCGCTCCAGGAGACGGAGCCGGGTTCCGCGCCTTGAGCGCCGTTCGGGTAGGCGGGCAGGTCAAAATCGACGAGGACGGGGCCCTG
>JBGSKZ010000154.1:0-1988 GCA_041741035.1 Treponematales bacterium | reverse complement strand
ACCGACTTCGTCGAGCGGGACGGTAAACTATTCCAGATAGACCGCTTCGTTCATGCCTCGCACCATATTAACCAGCGGGGCGTAGTCTCCAGCTTTTCCGACGAGGCTACGGCTGCTATAGAGCCGCGCGTTCAGGAAGTGCGGCTCCACGAAGAGGACGGAGCGTGGAAGGTGTACAGGCCAGAGTCGCCCGCGCTCCTTGGCATAGGCGGCGACCCCTCGAAGCCGCTTTCGCGGGATCCTAAGGATCCACTGCTCCTGGATCCCGACGGGGACGGCCATCCGGGCGTGACGGTCCGCCTCGTCATAGGCGGCATACTTAAAGGAGAAATCTACATTACGCGCAGGGAGATTTACCGAAATTACCTCGCGCTTTATCCGGACGGGCGTTGGATAGGCTATGTCGAGGACCTATCCGAACAATTCGTCATAGGCGCGAGCATGAAAGTCCTGAAGCAGGATTCGAACAACCGCCAGATACCCGATCCCGGCTTGAACCCTCTCGTGCTCGTGCGCGTGCCGGAATCGGTCACAAGCTGGAAGGACCTGGAACCCATAAGGGATACGCTTTTTCCGCCGGAGCCGGCCTTCGTCGATGCCGCGGGAAGGCCTTTTGTAAAGAAACGCTAATGCTTGCTCCGTAGCCGCGCCGCCAAAAATTCTAGCGTTGACAGGGTAGTTATAAGGATTTAATCTTAACATAGACCGTCAATGTTGGAATAAAGCGTATGGAGGTAAACATGTTGATGAGATCAAAGCGTTCACGAAGCGTGCTGCTTGGCATCTTATTATGCGGCATGGTGACCGGGCTTGGCGCTACAGACGTCAAGGCTCTTGTCCAGCAGGCTAAGGCGGCGCTGCGGGCGGTAGAGAACGCGCAAGATACGGCAGTAAAATTCGCCAAGCTGGACGAAGCCAAGGAGTTGATTGAGAAAATCAAGGCGGCGGATCCAACCAATAGCGAACTTAGGGCCCTGGAGAGCAAGTACCGCTATCTGGATACCGGCCGGCCCGCGGCGGGCGCTTCCGCGGCAAGCACGGCCATAGACCCAGTCAAGGCGAAGCAGGCCCTTGAGGATTGGGATAAAATCGTCAAGCTCGAGGAAGAGCTGAGGGCAAAGACCAGCGGCTTTTTCCCGAATGCGGAAAACCTAAATTACACCAAGGACCAGACAGATCAGGTACTCGCGCTAATCGGCGATGTGCTCGCAAACGACAAACCCCGCATCCTCGCGTTCCTGAAGTCTTTCTCAGGCGCGTACGGCGAAGCGAATGACGATATGGACAGGAAGATCATCGCCCTTACGCCTAAAGACCCGAGTAAAGGTATGTACGACGAGGCGAACAAGCGCCCCGATGAACCTGCGAGCTGGGCGTATAAGAAGCTCGTAGATAGACTGTCCTGGATTCAGGCCGGCTCCGAGCGCGAAGCGAAGCGTATCATGAAGAGCGCGATGGAAGGCATCGCTAACGCGGATTTCTTCCAGGATACCGTGCGGGATTCGAAGTATGCCGAGGCCGAGCTTGAACTGGCGCGAGCCAAGCGCTTTAATCCCAAGGATACGGAGATAGCCCAGGCTATCGCGGCCGTGCAGGCGGGTCGCGCGAAGTCCCAAGCGGATGTAAAGCAAGCCCTGGAATCCGCCCGTTTCCCGGCTAATGTGTCAGGCTTCCCCGGGCCTGGCACCATACCCGGACTTAGCGAAGCGGTAAAGAGCTACTATGCGGGCGCTTATCCTAAAGAAAAATTGATGGCGGTCAGCGTTTCCGGCCCCTGGGTCGTGACGAAAACGAATCTATTCGAGCAGCCTATACAGTGGGGCTTGCCCGTGTACTGCGCCAGCGTGCAGGATGAACCCGGCGTATGCCGCGTGTTCAAGATGACCGTGCTTACGGGAATAGGCGTGGGCATTCCCAAGGCGGCGCCCTTCGTGGATCATTGGACCGGCGACTCGTATAGGATGCTGGTTTCGAACCTGAAATAGGGC
>JBGSKZ010000153.1:0-9697 GCA_041741035.1 Treponematales bacterium | reverse complement strand
CGGGCGCGCCACCGGCCTCGGCCACCGCGGCTAACATAGCCGCCTTAGGCGCGGACGACGCGCTGGCCGAGCTTAAAAGAAAGCTTTCATCCGGCGATTCGAACAAGGAATAAGCGATGAGCGCCCGCCTTCCCCTCCTGCCCGGCCGCGACCGGCCCCTACTCTTCGCCCACCGGGGGCTCTCCTCGGAAGCGCCCGAGAATACCATGGCCTCTTTTCGCCTGGCGCGGGACTATGGCATACCCGGCATAGAACTCGACATACACCTGACTAAAGACGGCAAGATCGTCGTTATTCACGACGGCACTACCAAACGCACGGCGCCGGGCAGCGACCTGGACGTGGAAAGCGTGCCGTACGCATCCTTAGGCAAGCTGGATATCGGCTCCTGGAAGGACGCGCGCTATGGCGCGGAGCGCATAGCCCTGCTTACCGATGTGCTGGAGGAATTCGCGCCCGCCATGTATTTCGACGTGGAAATCAAGGCGGCCAAAGCCGCCGACCGCGGTCTTGAGGCCGCCCTCGCCGCTTTGCTGTCCCATATGGGCTTAGGCGCGGAGTGCATAGCCGTATCATCGTTCAATCCCGTAGCCCTTAAGCGTTTCAAGGCCTACGCGCCCTCCATACCCACGGGTATCATATACTGCGACTCCAAAGAGCTCCCCTCCTACCTGCGGCGCGGCCAAGGCAGGTGGATAGCGTCGGCGGATTTCCTTAAGCCCAAGCATGATATGGTTAAGCCCCTGGCCATGGCGCTCAAGCGCGGGCTGGGAGGCAGGCCCGTGCTGCCCTGGACCATAGACGATCCCGCCGAGGCGGCGCGGGTACGCGGCCTCGGTTGCGCGGGCGTCATCTCGAACAAACCGCAGTCGCTGCGGTAAGGAGCTCAGCATGAGCGATCAGACTCAGGTAACGGCCCAGAAATCGGTTCAAAGCGGCTCGCTCAGGCAGAAAATCTTCAATGTTGTCGGCTGGCTGGCCTTCCTGCTGCTAGCGCCGCCCGCCTTGCATATGCTCGGCCTGCCCGCGCTGCAGGACTTCCTGTCAGCCAAAGCGGGCAGTTGGGGCTCGCCCATAGCCTTGGTTAGTTATTTCTACGCCATCCTTTTTTTGCGGGTATTCTTCGGCTCGGACCAGCGCTACACCCCGGTACTCATGGGCTACGCGATAAGCTTCCTCTACTTCTCCAATTCGCTCGATATTGGCTTCATGCAGTGGCTGAGGGATTTAAGCGCTCAAGTAAGCTTCCTTGTCTATCCCTATATGAGCTTCATCGCCGGCATCGCGGTTATCTTCCTCTCCAACGCGCTTTCCGGCGCCAAAAAAGCCAAGTGGCCGATAGACCTTATCGTGCTGGGCCTGTTGCCCGCGGCCGGGCTCGTATGCGCCGGCATCTTCCTGCCGGGCCTGCTGGGCTTTTAGCCCGGCGCCGAGGATAGCGGACTGCCGTGAACGAGCTCGAGCGCCTCGCCGCGGAAGGAGAGCGCTTGCTGGCCGGCGGCCGTTTCGAGGAAGCGGCCGCCCTGTTAGCCCAAGCCAGGGTCCTAGCCCCTGGCTCCCAGGACCTCTGCTTTAACCTCGGCCTTGCCTACCTGAAAGCGGGCCGCGCCCATGACGCGAAAGAGGCTTTCGAGCGCGCCCTTACGCTCGGGCCCGCCGCCGCCGACCTCTTATGCGATTTGGGCCTCGCGTACTTTGAGCTCGGCAAGGCGGAGCGGGCGGAGAGCTGCTATCGTGAGGCCTTGGCGCTAGAACCCGGCCATCCGGAGGCTAACAACAACCTTGGCGTGCTCTATTTCCAGGCCGAGCGCTACGCGGAGGCCCGCGCTTTGTTCAGCAGGGCTAGCCAGGAACGGCCCGGTTACGAAGAAGCCTGGTTCAACCTCCGGGACTGCTGCGACGAGCTATTGGCTACGGAAGCATCCATCGGCGCCGGCGCTATCGGCTCCGGCGCCTTAGACGCGGCCGCTATAGCGGCGGAACGGGCAAAAGCCTCCGCCATGCTTGCCCGCCTCGCTTAACGAAGACCGTTTCTTCCTTTATCAAGGCTTTAACATAAAACTAATATTTTGCTTCTCAAGCGCGCTCCCGCGGTATATAATAATTTCCCTTTCTCTTAAAGGAAGGCTTCCCGCCTCGCGGGAAACACGCAAAAGGAGGATCCCCATGAAGAAAAAGCTCGGCCTCGGCCTCGCGCTCACTATGGCGCTGGCTCTGGTACTGGCGTTCGGCTCGTGCGCGCACCCGTTCGAGAAGTTCGCAGAGACCCCGCTCACCATCACCTTTATCGAGACGACGGATATACACGGCGCTATCTTCCCCTATGACTTCATTACAGGCAAGCCGCTGGACACGTCCATGGCTCAGGTAGCCACCATAGTAGCCGAGCGCCGCGCACGCGGAGAAGTCGTGCTCCTCGAGAACGGCGACAGCCTTCAGGGCCAGCCTACCGTGTACTACTACAACTTCGAGAAGACCAGCGTGCCCCATATTTGGTCCGAGGCGCTCAATTTCCTCGAGTACGACGCGGTCACCGTTGGCAATCACGATATTGAAGCCGGCCACCCCGTATACGACAAGCTCGTCGACGAGCTGAAGATGCCCTTCATTTGCGCCAACGTGGTAAAGGAAGGCAGCGGCGAGCCCTACTTCAATCCTTACGCCATCGTTACGCGCCAGGGCATCAAGATAGCCATACTCGGCCTTACCGAGCCCGGCATAACCCATCAGCTGCCCAAGGCCTTCTGGGAGGGCATGGACGTGCTCGATATGGTCGAGAGCGCTAAGAAATGGGTACCCATCATCCAGGAAAAAGAGAAGCCGGACCTCATCATAGGCCTCTTCCACGCGGGCGTGGACTGGACCTATGGCGGCGCTAGCGCCGACACTCCCAAAAACGAGAGCGGCAGCCAGTTGGTGGCCGAGCGGGTAGCCGGCTTTGACCTTATTTTCGTTGGCCACGACCACGCGGGCTGGGACGGCAAGGGCTGGGACGCCGTAGCCAAGACCAAGACCGTGGACGTCAAGGATCCCAACGGCAAGATAGTGCCCATATTCGGCGGCTTGGCCGGCGCGCAGTCTATGCCCATCGTTCAGGTGCAGCTGCTGTGGGACAAAGCCAATAAAACCTGGAAAAAGGACATAAGCGGCATACTCAAGCCCCTCAAGGGCGTAGCCGCCGATCCCGCCTTCCTGGCCAAATTCGATCCCTACAAGGCTGAGCTCCTCTCATGGGTGGAGCGCCCCATAGGGAAAATGGAAGGCAAGATGCACAGCGATGACGCCCTCTTCGGCGACAGCGCCTTCGTGGACCTTATCCACCGCATACAGCTGGAAGTGACTAACGACCCGGCCATGGGCCTAAAGCCCGCGCAGATATCCTTCGCGGCCCCGCTGGATCAGAACGCCTACCTGCCCTCCACCGCCGACGGCACCATCAAGGTGCGCGATATGTTCACCCTCTACAAGTACGAGAATTTCCTCTACACCATGGAGCTGACCGGCGAGCAGATACGGAAGTTCATGGAGTTCAACTACGCCAACCAGTTCAATCAGATGACCGGCCCCGGCGACAATCTCCTATCTTTCCTCAAGGACAAGGATGGCAAGCCCGTATTCAACGCGCGCTATAACAGCTACGACACCTCGGTGCGCCCCTACAATTACGATAGCGTGGCGGGCATCAAGTACGTAGTGGACGTGTCCAAGCCCGCGGGCTCGCGGGTCACCATCCTGTCCATGGCCGACGGCTCCGCCTTTGACCTGGCCAAGAAGTATGTCGTTGCCATCAACTCCTACCGCGGCTCGGGCGGCGGCAACCACCTTACCCGCGGCGTAGGCCTCGACTTAAAGCAGCTGCAGCGCCTGGAGCTCGTCACCTCGAGCACCACGAAGGACCTGCGCTACTACATGCTCAAGTGGTTCGAGAAGCAGACCGGCGTCATCAAGCCCGTCCGCGACGACAACTGGAAGGTCATACCCGAAGACTGGGCCGCCGCTGGCCGCGTCAAGGACTATCCCATGATCTATGGACCCGCGAAGTAAGTAAAAGCCCTAGCTCCTTCGGCCGCCCCCTTCGGGCGGCCGTTTTTATTGCGGGGCCTGGCGCCGCGGGCTGTGGTTACGGGCGCCGCCCTTGTAATTTTGGCGTTTTATGCTTATTTTTATATCTTGCAAAGGCGGACGCCACGGGGGTTCGCCGGGCTTCGCTCCGTACGGAGGGGCCTAAATTTCTGCCTTCTAAGGGGACAACCATGAAGGGCAATCGTATGTACGTAGACATCGGCTCTATGCTTGACGAGATCTTCGACGCCGCTAAGACCATCGGCGATCAGGTGCGGGATAATTTCGGGCCGGGCAAGGGTCCCGCTCCGGGCCCCAATCCCTGGTTCCACATGGACCAGGACGAAAACGCGGACTGGTACCCTACCTATTCCTATCCGCCCATGAACATATTTATGAACAGTGACAGGTCCATCGTGTTCGAATTCGCCCTGTCGGGCTTCGACGAGAAGGACATAAGCCTGACTTTCCAGGGCGATTATATGGTATTCGCCGCGCGCATAGGGCTTGAAACCGCGCCCGAGGACGGCGTCCGCTACTTCAAGCGCCGCTTGAAGCTTAAGGATATAGAGAAGCAGAAGTACTACGTGCCCGCCGATAAATTCGACCAGGCCGCCGTCAAGGCGCTGTTCCGCAACGGCATACTGCGCGTAAGCGTGCCGCCCAAGGAAGATCAGGACGCGCCCGAAGGGGTCAAGATCGAGATCGTGAAAGAAGGCGACTAGGCCTTCCTACCGCATTGAGAAAAGGCATCCCCGGCGGGATGCCTTTTTTTTCGCCGCGCCGCGCTTTGCCCCTTGCAGGGCGGTCCCTAACGGGCGGAGAGCTTGCCCTGCAGGATCTTGGCTAGCTGCTCGAGGTGGCTGGCTATGAACAGTCCCGCGTATATAGTTACCGACATGCCGAGCACGAGGGCCAGGGGCACCGTATAGCCGCTGCCATAGCTGGCGCTTAGGAGCCTGAACTCGGCGAGCAGGGGCACGAGCATAACGCCCACGATGAGCAACAGGCCGGCTGCCAGCCAATCGCGCATGGATACCATGCGCCGCGGAGCGGGCAGGAAGGGTAGAAGAGCGCTTATGCGCGGCGAGAGGTCGGCAGCGCTTGCCAGTTCCGGCAGCCGGTACAGGGCCAGCGCGGCGAAATAGGCAGAAGAACGCGCGGCGCAGGAAGGGCAGGAGGCGGCATGGGCGGCCATGTCCGGGGGGAGCGCAGGCGACTCCAGGGCGTCCATGAGCTCATCGTATTGGGCACAGGTCATCGTCCGTCTCCTTCCGCCCCTAAGGCGATCCTCAGTTCATGCTTTGCCCGAAATACGTGGGACTTTATCGTATTCACCGGGAAGCCCGTAGCGTCGCTTATATCGCTATATTTCATGCCTTCCCGGAAGTACAGGTCCAGGCATACAGCGTACTTTTCCGGCAGGGCGGCCATGGCGCTTTTAAGCGCGGCCACCGTCTCCATGCGTATGTGCTCGTCCTCGGGGCCTAAGTTTTTCGCGTCCTCGGGCTCGGACTCCAAAGGCTCATAGCGGCCGGCCTTGCGCTTGGCGTTTATGCCGGTGTTATAGGCTATGCGGGTAAGCCAGGTGGAAAAGCTCGAGCGGCCCTTGAAACCGGCAAGGCCAACATAGGCCTTCACGAATACGTCCTGCGCGAAATCCTCGGCCGCGTCGCCATCCTTGCAGAAGCCGTAGCCGAGCCGGATAACGCGCCGCTGATAGCGCTGCACGAGGAGAGCGAAGGCGTCGCGATCCCCGTCGAGCACCCGCTCGATAATCTCAGCGTCGGTCGCGTCCGGACCGAGGGGGCTCATGCGCCCGAGCTACGGGCGTACGCGCCATGGAACGCGAGGAATCCAATGCCGATGGAGAGAGGGATGAGCCCGCCCAACAGGCTGTACGCAAAGCCGCTTATGGCTATGAATACCACGCTGAGGGTAAGGCCGACCGCCGTGAGGAGTATGCCCGCGAGGAGGCTGAACGTGCCTATATCCACCGGATTAGGCGAATAGAGCCCGCGGTCTATCATAAGCATGCGTTCCCTATGCCCCCACAGGACATAGAAGAACACCACGACGCTGCCCATCACGATACCGACTATCGGTATTATGGCGATGAGGATCTGGGATGCGTTACTCGTCTGGGGCATGGCAACTCCGCTCTGGCATAGCTTGATCCGAACCGTTCCCGGCCGCACTTAATAGACAGCCGGACCCGGGAAGGGTTGCGAAACCCGTAGGACTTTAGCTTAGCGTCCTGGCGGCCACCACGTCCACCCCGCTGCCCTTGAAGTCCCTGATAAGCGCGTCGCCACGCTTGACCGGCAGCTTCACCTCCAGCGCGTATATGGCGGCCAGCAGCTCGGGCACGCCTTCCTTGGGGTAGGCTACGGTGCTCCGCACGGGCAGGCGGGCTATGGCGTCCAGCGCGTCGTGGCCGGCGCCCGCTATCCTCGCGGTGGCGCTTACCATGCGCTTGGGGGCCAGCAGCTCCTCGTTGGCGTATTTTATCCCGCGGGCGCAGCGATTGCCGCTCACCTCGAGGCTGCCGTCCTTAAGCGTATCGACCGTTAGCCTGCAGCCCATAGGGCAGGTTATGCATATCAGTTCCTGGCTCATGGCGCGGCCCTCCTTAATTGATGGATACTTCTACCACGGGATCGGGAGAGCCTATGGCCGCCTCAAGGTCCTTGGGGCCGAGCTCAACGGTGATCATCTCCGAGGGCTGTATATGGGACTTCTTCTGCGTCTTGACCACGCGGTTATTCACCTTCACTTCCAGCGTGGCACCGTTCTTGACGATGAGGGTGCGGAGATAGAGCTTATTGTCCTTATCCACGTCGACGCGCGAGGGAGCCAGGTAGCGCACGTTCGAGCCGGCCTTGAGTCTCGCCTCACGGAAAGGCTTGTCGCCCTTGAGCCAGCGCGCCACGTTCCGGCCCGCGCGCCTTGCCTCTTCGGCCACGTAGTCGACGAGGTCGTGCACATGCAGCACGTTGCCGCAGGCGAAGACGCCGGGCACGCTGGTCATCAGCATGGAATCCACCACCGGGCCGTTGGTCATGGGGTTGATCTCCACGCCGGCGGTCTTGGACAGCTCGTTCTCGGGAACGAGGCCCACCGACAAGAGCACCGTGTCGCAGGGTATGACGAAGGCCTTTTCGTGCATCATGGCGCCGTTCTCGATGGGCGTCACCTCCACGCCCTCCACCCGCTCCTTGCCTATGATGCGGGTGGTCAGGTGGGACAGGTACAGCGGTATGCCGAAGTCGTGTAGGCACTGCACGATATTGCGGGTAAGGCCGGAAGGATAGGGCAAAATTTCCACTACCGCGTGAACCTTGCAGCCCACCCAGCTCATGCGCCTCGCCATGATAAGGCCTATATCGCCCGAGCCTATGATGACCGCGTTCTTGCCCGGCACGAAGCCCTCGATATTGACCAGGCGCTGGGCGAGGCCGGCGGTATACACGCCAGCGGGCCTGTCGCCGGGTATGCGTATATTGCCGCGGTTGCGCTCGCGGCAGCCCATGGCGAGGACGACGGCCCTGGCGTTCAGGCGGAGTACGCCGTACTTGGCCGTGTAGCAATACAGGGTCTTTATCTCGGCGCGGGCGTCCATTTCCATGACCGTGGTGCCGGTAAAGGAGGCTATCTTGCTACCCGTCAGCCGCTCCTCCATGCGCTCGGCGAATTCGGGGCCGGTGAGCTCCTCGTTGAATTCGATGAGGCCGAAACCGTTATGGATGCACTGCCCCAGTATGCCGCCCAAGCTTTCCTCGCGCTCCACGATGGCGCAGGAAAAGCCCGCGGCGTCCAGTTCTATGGCGGCGGCCATGCCCGCCGCCCCGCCGCCTATGACCACGGCGTCGAAATTGAGGTCTTTCATAAGGCGTCCTTGAGCATGCGGCTCTCGCCGCCGTTCTTGCTAATGTCCTCCCAGGACAAGCCGGTTTCCCGCATGATGATCTTAATTATCTTGTACGTGCAGAATCCGCCCTGGCAGCGCCCCATTTGCGCGCGGGTAAAGTACTTTACCCCGTCTAAAGTGGTGTGGCCCGCGCGCACGGCCGCCACGATCTCCGCCTCGGACACCTTCTCGCAGCGGCATACCATATTGGCGTAGGCGGGATCGGCCGCCGCCAGCTCGTCCACTTCATAGGGGGACAGGTCCTTCACGTGCGGCCGCTTGCCCACGAAGGGGTCGTAGTCCACTTTCTCGCGGAGCTTTAAGCCTGCCTTCTTGAGCAGGTCTTTCACGTATTCGCCAATAGCGGGGCTCGCGGTGAGCCCGGGCGACTGTATGCCGGCCACCTGGACGAGGTCCGGCGCCTTCTGGCTCATGGCTATGTAGAAATCCTCGTCGAGCGTGGGGCGCAGCCCCGCGAAGCTCGTGATGACGTCGTACTCCGATATGGACGGTATCATGGTGCGCGCCGACGAGAGTATCTTCTCGAGCTGTTCGCGCGTGGTCGCAAGGTCGGTCTTGTCGTCGATGGCCTCGGCGGTGGGGCCTATGAGCACCGTGCCCTCCACCGTGGGTATGACGAGCATGCCCTTGGAAATATTCGTGGGCACCGGGAACACCACGCGGTCTGGCCTGGCCTTGGTCATGCGGTCGAGGAGGTAGTATTCGCCCTTGCGGGGCTTAATCTTGAACTCCTCCGCGCCGAATATGGCCGACACCTCGTCGGCGAAGAGCCCAGCGGCGTTCACCGCGTAGCGGGCCTTTACCGTGCGGCCGTCCTTGGCGCGCAGCGTCCACTCGTCGCCCGCGCGTAGCGCGGCGCAGAGCTCGAAATCGGTCAATATTTCCACGCCGTTCTTCTTGGCGCTTTCCACCAGCGAGAAGACGAAGCGGTAGGGCTCGACGATGCCGCCGCCCGGCACCCAAAGGCCGCCTAAGGTATCGGGATTGAGCTTGGGCTCCAGCTCCAGCATACGCTCGCGCGAGCACATCTCTATGCCTATGACGCCGTTGTCCACGCCCTGCATGTAGAGCTGCTCTATGGCCCGCATCTCGTCCTCGTGCATGGCCGCCACGACTATGCCGCAGCGCCTGAAGGGAAAATCGAGTTCCTGCTTAAGGCGGTCGAACATCATGGCGCCCTGCAGCTCCAGGCGGGCCTTCAGGTGCTTCCTATTGTGGTGGAAGCCGCCGTGCACGATGCCGGAATTGGCCTTAGATACGCCGAAGGAAACGTCGGCCTCTTTGTCCACGAGCGCCACGTCCAGGTCGTAGGCGGATAGCCTCCTGGCAATATTGGCGCCGCATACCCCCGCGCCTATGATGCATACGTCGTATCGGCCCGATCCTGTTTTCAACGCTCGGCCTCCTTTAAGCACTCGTCGTATTGTAGGGCATAGTTCTACCGGCAAACAGGGCAATTTATTCTTTTCTGGATTTTATTACCGTTTTTTGAACTTTTATGTATACTAATACCGTGTTGATTCAAAGAACGCTCGTGCCTACGCTACTCGCCGCCCTCAAAGAGGCCACGCTGCTTCGGGTGAAAGGCGCGGCGCGCAGCGGTAAGACCCAGCTTGCCGCCCAGCTCCAGGCGCGCCTGGCCCCCGGCTGCCTCACGCTCAACGCCAGGCGGGCAGAAGCCTTAGCCCTCCTCTCCCGCGCGTT
>JBGSKZ010000152.1:0-1397 GCA_041741035.1 Treponematales bacterium | reverse complement strand
AGCCATTTGAAGAGCTTGGCGTCCTGCACCGCGGGTATATTGCGCGTAAGGGTCTGGTAGAAGTGGTGGTGGGTGTTAACGAGCCCGGGCATGACCACGTGGCGCGATGCGTCGACGATATCGCAGCCGGCGGGAGCCGCGAGGGCTTTGCCTATCTTGGCTATGCGCTTGCCATCTATGAGTATATCAACGCCCGCCAGGTCGTCGGAGCTTGAGCCTGCGGCGGCCCCGGCGCCATAGCGGGGCCGGACCGCCCTGAAGCAGTCCTTGAGGAGTATCACCTGAGCACCTCCGCGTTAAAGTCCTTGATCATGAGGTCGAGCTCGGCGGCCTGGCCGCGCAGGCTGCCCCAGTAATTGCGGTGGTCGTCCCACTGGGCGCGCAGCTCGTCTACGCTCTTGCCCAGCTGCTCTATCCAGAGGAAGTACTTAAGCTGGTGCACGCGGCGCTTGTCCACCTGCGAGAGCTCAAGCACGTGATCCACCGACGTGCCCATGAGCCGGTCGAAGTCGCGGTCGGCCTGCCTCTGGTCGTACATGCCGCGCTCGGCATCCATCTCGCTAATGCGGCTGGCGTACATGTCCATGGAGTCGGTGAACATGGTGAAGACTATATCGGTCTCGTCCATCTCGTAGTATTTTGCCATCTTGATGGCGCCTAGGAGATTGCTCACGCTGGATATGCCCATGAGGGGCAGCTTGGCTATGTCCGCGGCGGGCACGCCGTTTTCCGCCAGGAGCTTGTGGCCGGCGGGCTCGTTAAAGAGGCGTATGAAGCGTATGGGCAACTCATCGTCTATGCCTATGGCCATATCGGTTTCACGCAGGTTATGAATCCAGGGTATGTGCTTGTCGCCTATCCCCTCGATACGGTGGTCGCCGAAGCCGTTTTCCAGTATGGTGGGGCACTGCAGCGCTTCCGCCACGGCTACCTTGGCGCCGTTGTAATGGTCGCGTATGTAGCTGCCGGCGCCCATGGTACCCGCGGAGCCCGAGGAGAGTATGACGCCGCCCATGTGGTCGCCGGGCCTGGCTATCTTCTTGAACACTTCCTCCATGGCCGGCCCGCTTATGTTGTAGTGCCAGAGATGGTTGGGCAGCTGGTCGAACTGGTTAAAGATGACGGCGTCGGGCCTGGTCTTCTCTATCTCCACGCACTTATCGAAGATTTCCTTTACGTTGGACTCGCAGCCGGGGGTGGCTATCACTTCCTCGGCCATGGTCTTGAGCCAGGTGAAGCGCTCGGTGCTCATTCCCGCGGGCAGTATGGCTACCGAGGGGCAGGACAAGAGGCGGGATATGTAGGCGCCGCCGCGGCAGTAATTGCCGGTGGAGGGCCAAACGGCCTTCTTGGTGGTGGGGTCGAAGCGCCCGGTTACCAGCTCGGGCAGTAGGCAG
>JBGSKZ010000151.1:0-8948 GCA_041741035.1 Treponematales bacterium | reverse complement strand
CTTCCTGGAGGACCTGCGCCAGGCCCTCTTCGCCTCCAAGATCGTGAGCTACGCCCAGGGCTACATGCTCATGCGCGAGGCGGCCAAGGAGATGGGCTGGAAGCTCAACTACGGCGGCATAGCCCTCATGTGGCGCGGCGGCTGCATCATACGCAGCGCTTTCTTAGGCAAGATCAAGGAAGCCTTCGAAAAGCAGCCGGAGCTGCAGAACCTGCTCCTCGACGGCTACTTCCGGGGCGTCATGGAGCGCTGCCAGGGCTCGTGGCGCCGCGTCGTGGCGAGGGCGGTGGAAGCAGGCATACCGGTGCCCGCGCTGTCCACGGCTCTAAGCTTCTACGACGGCTACCGCTGCGAGCGCCTGCCGGCCAACCTCCTGCAGGCCCAGCGCGACTATTTCGGCGCGCACAGCTACGAGCGCCTCGATAAGGAGAAGGGCAAATTCTTCCACACCAACTGGACGGGCTCGGGCGGCAAGGTGTCAGCCGGCACCTACGAGGTGTAGCCCGTACTTAGTTCCCGAGGCTTAGGCACGGTCCTATCGCCGTAGTCATCAGGGGAGTATTCGCCGAGGCCCGCGAAGAGCGGCGCCTCGGCTTTTTTTTACTTCCGGCCGCACTCGATACCTAGAACTTACACTAGTACAATCACGAATTGTATGATACACTTTTGATATTGTTATAGATTGCGAGGATATATCGTGCAAAAAAAGTACATAGAAATCGCGGAACTCATACGCGAGGACATACAACGCGGCATCTATCCCCTGGGCACGAATATACCCGCCATCCGTACCCTCGCGTTGCGCTACAAGGTCAATCCGCAGACCATCAATAAATCCACCGCCTACCTCGCCTCCCTCGGTTATCTTGAGGCTCGGGTAGGCTCAGGGTCCACCGTATGCAAGCCCGCCGCGGGCGTGGAGCGGCCTCATCTGCCCATGCTGATCGATAGTTTCCGGGCGCGGCTCCTTACCGACCTGAACGACGTGGCCAACTACCATGGCAAGGATATCTATCTAAGCTATCTTATGATGGCTGCCCAGCTCGGCAAGGCCACGTCCTTTATAGTCTTTGACCGAGACGAGGATGCGCCGCCCGCGGATTTCATGGATGCTATCGCGGGAGTAGAAGGCGTGCTCGTGCAAGGCAGCCTGCCGCGGAAGCGCGTGGAACTGCTTGCCCGGGGCAATATTCCTACCGTCCTGATCAACCGCCGCTGCCCCCCGCCGGGAGCCGGCCGCTTCGGCTCGGTAATAATACCGAACGACCACATCGTGGATTTGGTCAATCTAGTGCTGAGCCTGGGCCACAAAGGCGTGCTTTTCGCCTTTTCCGACCGCTTTACGCCCTCATCGGTATTCGAAGAGCGCTTGGCCCTCGCCAAGCGCGCCTGGCTCGCCGCGGGCCAGGCCGAGGATACCCTGCAAACCTTTTTGTACACGGAAAATTCGGCGGCCGACGCCCAACGCCTGGCCAACGCGGTGGCTTCGGGCTTTAGTTCGGTCGTGGCCTTTAACGACGTATCGGCGCTCGGACTCTACGGCCTCGCCGCCCTGGCCGACTTGCGCTTGCCCGCCGACCTATCCATCGTGGGCTTCGACGATATAGCCATGGCTCAACTGTCCTCGCCTTCCCTTACGACGATACGGGTGGACCGCAGGGACCTCGTCCACCAGGCCTTCTCCCTGATGGATGCCCTCATAATGGGCGGCGAGGGCCAGCGGCTCGAAAGAGCCGTGCATACCGAGCTCGTCATACGCCAATCGGCTTTTCGGCGCGCTTAATGTACCATACATTTATTCATTTTAGTGGTTGACAAGCTCCTATTGCATGGTACAATCCATCCGTAGCCTGGCTACGCGGATTTGCCAGCTGCTAGGAGGACGCGATGCGACGCGCCAAATCACTGCACGACGACCCGGCGCTCTGGATAATGCTTATCCCGGTTATCGCCTACCTTCTGCTCTTCCGCTATATCCCTATCAGCGGCGTCCTGATATCGCTCAAGCGCTTCAGCCCCTTCCTCGGCTTCTTTAAGAGTCCCTGGAACGGCCTTGAGTATTTCCGCCAATTCTTCAGTTCCATTTACTTTGAGCGGGTGCTGCGGAATACGCTAATCTTAGGCGCCTACTACCTGGTCTTCGCCTTTCCCGTGCCGATATTCTTGGCGCTCATGCTCAATGCGGTGCGTAAGCCGAGGCTTAAAAAGCTCTTCCAGACCGTAACGCTGCTGCCTCATTTCGTTTCCTTCGTGGTAATCGCCGGCATAGCCATAAACCTTTTATCGCCGCGCACCGGGGTCGTGAACCTCTTCCGCCAATCCATGGGCCTAGAGCCCATATTCTTCATGCAGCAGCAGGGCTTCTTCCCCTTCATTTATACCTTCATACGCATATTCAAGGAGTCGGGCTACGAAGCCATCGTGTATCTCGCCGCCCTTATGGCCATAGACCCCACGCTGTATGAAGCCGCCGAGGTGGACGGGGCTGGCCGCTGGCGGCAACTGACCGCCATTACCCTGCCTTCGTTACTGCCCACGATCGTTTTGATGTTCCTCGTGCGCATAGGCAACATCGTGTCCGTATCCTTCGAGGAAGTCCTGCTCCTCCAGAACGACGTGATCCTGGAAACCTCTGAGGTCATATCGACCTTCGTGTACCGCCGGGGCCTTCTGGGCGCCGACTATTCCTATGCCACCGCGGTAGGCCTCTTCGAAACCGTATTCGCCCTGATCGTCGTCGTAAGCTCGAACTCTATAGCCCGGAGGTTCAAGAATGCCGCGTCTCTTTGGTAAGCCCCCGCGCAGCGTACGCAGGTCTCCAGGGGCTATTCTCGGGGATTACCTCATAGTCCTCAGCCTTACCCTGGCCTGCTCTATCATGCTCTATCCTTTTATATACGTACTGTCGGCGGCTATATCCTCGCCCGAGGCCATACGCGCCAACGCCGTCGTCTTCGCGCCCGTCCGCCCGATAAGCTGGGAGGCGTACCGGCTCGTATTCGCCGATACGCGCATTTGGATAGGCTATGCCAACACCCTGTTCTACGCCATAGCGGGCACCGCCCTCAATCTGGCCGTCACCGTGCTCGCCGCCTACCCCATGTCGCGCAAGCGCTTCCGCGGCAGGAAATTCATGAACGTCTTCGTGTCCGTAACCATGTTCATATCGGCCACCGGCATGATGATACCGCTCTTCCTCGTCGTTAAGTCGCTGGGGCTCCTGGATACCCGCGTATCCCTCCTCGTTGCCTTCGCCGCCTCGCCCTTCTTCATAATCCTCATGCGCTCGTTCTTCGAGACCATACCCGAGGAGCTCTTCGAAGTGGCGCGCTTAGACGGCGCGTCGGAATGGACGGTCCTGCTGCGCGTCGTGCTGCCCATGTCGGGCGCAGCCCTGGCCACGATAGGCCTGTACTATTTAATTAACCGCTGGAACGGCTACTTCTGGGCCATGGTGCTTATTAGCGACCCGAATAAGCATCCCCTCCAGGTGGTGCTGAGGCAGCTGATCGTGGTTGCCCAGATGGGCGAGGAGCTTGACCTCTCAATAGACCGCGCGGGCACGACGGCGGAGGCCATCAAGTACGCGACGATAGTCGTGTCCACCCTGCCCATAGCGCTCATCTATCCCTTCCTGCAGAAATTTTTCGTGAAGGGCGTAACGCTCGGATCGATTAAAGGCTAAATAAGCTTAGGAGGCTTGCTATGTCGAAGAAAGTATTGGCTATCCTTGTCGTCGCGCTGCTGGCGCTAAACGCCTTCGCCGCGGGAGAAAAAGAGACGGCGTCCGCCAACGCCAAAGGGCCTACCAGCCTTTCGGTGTGGGCGGTCATAGCGGCCGAGATACCGCTAAAAACCGAAGAAATCGCCGCCTGGAACGTCATCGAGCAGAAAACGAATACCGACCTGAGCTGGAAATTCGTTTCCAGCCTCTCCGAGGTAAAGGACCAGCAGTTCAACCTCATGGTAGCCTCGGGGGACATTCCCGACATCGTGGCCTACTACGAGAAATCGGGCGGCCACACCACCGTCATGAAGCTCGGCTCGGAAGGCGCCTTCCTTCCCCTCGAAGACTTGATGGCAAAATACGCCCCCAACCTTCAGAAGAGGATACTGAACGACGCGGCGGTACGCGAGGCGGTAACGGCTCCCGACGGGCACATCTATCACGTGCCCATGCTCTCCGCCCTGAGCGCCGCCCGTGGCTGGTTCATACGCGACGACTGGCTGGCCAAGGTGGGCATGAAGAAGCCGACGACTACCGAAGAGCTCTATAAGGTACTGGTGGCGTTCCGCGATCAGGATCCCAACGGAAACGGCAAAAAGGACGAGATACCCATGCTGGCCAGGAGGCGCGGCGAGGATTGGGCCTACAACTTGGGAGCCTTAGCCTACGCCTTCGACGCCGACGTGGATTTCGTGCTGCGCAAGGGCAAAGTGGCCTTCGGCCCAGCCGAGCCCCAGTACCGCGATTACCTGGCCTATATAGCCAGGCTCTACGGCGAGAAGCTCATCGACCAGGAAATCCTTACCCGCAAGGGCAACCCCCGCGATGAGCTTTTGTCCCAGAATGTATCCGGCGTCCTCCATGACTGGTTCGCGTCTACCGCCGACCTGAACACGACCATAGGCAAGACCCTGCCTAGCTTCAAGCTTACCCACTTTGCCCCTCCCCTCGGCACCGTGAAAAAGCCCTTTACCAGGATACAACAGTCGCTGGTACGGGCAGACGGCGGCTGGTCGATAAGCGTTAAGAACAAGGATCCGGTTGCCACGATCAAGCTCATGGATTTCATCTATTCCGACCAGGGCATCGTGCTCACGAACTTCGGCGTGGAAGGCCAGACCTATGCCATGAAGAACGGCAAGCCCGAATACCTGCCCGCCATAACGAGCAATCCCAACGGCATGGGCATGCACGAATCCCTGGTAAGCGCCGGAGCCCAGTGGAAGATAGGCATGGTCCAATCCATAGACTACGAGCGGCAGTTCGCCAACGCCATAGCCACCGAGGCTCGCCTGGACTATATGCAGAACTACATAGTCCCCGCCTTCCCCCTCCTTTCTTTCACCCCGGAGGAAGCGGAAATCCTTAAGGACAAACTCAGCCAGATACGCACGCTCACCAATGAGATGAGCGCCCGCGTCATGGTGGGCTCCCTGGGCGCCGCGGACTTTAGCAAGACCGTAGCAGAGATGGAAAAGGTAGGCCTCAATGAGGTGCTCAAGATTTATCAGGCCGCTTACGACCGCATAGCGAAAAAATAGTACCGAGCGGGGAGGCTGCTACCGCGGGCGCAAAGCCCGCGGCGGCTGACCGCCCGCCCCGGCTACGTGCAGAAAACCAAAACGACCCGTACCCACACAGCACGAACGCCAAGCAAGGAGTGTTTCATGAGCGACTTCGTAGAGCGCATACTCGCGGCTATGACCCTTGAGCAGAAGATAGGCCAATGCGTGGTCATAGGCATGTCCGGCACGCGCATAACCAACGATTTGCGCGAAGCCATCGTCCGCTACCACGCGGGCGGTTTGAGGCTCTCGCCCTTCGCGCGTATTTTCCGCTACTTCAGCGACGACAAAGCCGCGCATAAGGCCGTCGGCGCGGGCTATAGGCCATCGCTCGAAAAAATCGCGGGAGAGGGGCTACCTCCCTACGCTTCGCCGGCGGACTACGCCTCTACCCTGAATGAGCTCCGCGCCTTGGCGGCCGCCCGCAGCCCGGCCGTGCCCCTCCACATGGTCATAGACCAGGAAGGCGATACCTCGAAGGATCTATCGCGCGGAGGCGTCGTGCAGTTCCCCTCCAACCTCGGGCTGGCCGCCGCCGGGGACCCTGACCTGACTTACCGGGTAAGCCGCGCCATAGGCAAACAGCTGAAGGCTTCGGGCCTCGACATGATACACTCGCCGGTAGTCGACGTGAATATCAATCCGGACAATCCCGAGATAGGCCGCAGGGCCTTCGGCGACGACCCCGAACTCGTGGCCGAGCAGGCCATAGCGATGATGAAGGGCTTCCAGGCCGAGGGCATCATAGCCGCCGCCAAACACTTCCCCGGCAGGGGAGACTCGGCCACCGACGCCCACCACGCCTGCCCCCTCCTCGACGTGGACCGGGCCCGGCTCGACGCGGTCGAGCTCTTGCCCTACCTCCGGCTCATCGAGGCCGGGCTCGATTCCGTCATGGTGGCGCATTGCATATACCCCGCCCTGGACGCGGAAATAGCCACGGTATCCCGGCGTATCGTGCAGGGGCTCCTGCGCGAAGAACTGGGTTTCCAGGGCCTCATCACGAGCGATTCCATGACCATGGGAGCCTTGATCGATAAGTTCGGGGTGGGCGAGTCCTGCGCGCGCGCCTTGGCCGCCGGCATAGACGTCGTCCTTATGAAGGCAGAGAATCAGTGGCGCGGCGAGACCTTCCATACCATACGCCAATGGGTGGAGGATGGCAGGATAGCGATGTCGGAACTGGACGGCAAAGTACGGCGCGTACTGAGCATGAAGGAAAAGTACGGGCTCTTCGCGAATATGGGCATGGTCGACCCCGCCCTCGCCGAAAAGGCGTATAGCGACCCTATCGTGCTCGGCACGGCCAGGGAGGCGGCGCTCAAGGCTACCATCGTCCTGAAGGACGACTTAAAGGCCCTGCCGCTCGATAAAGCCAAGAAGATACTCCTTATCAATCAGCGCAACGATATCAAGAGCCCCAACGACCGCTTCGACCACCCCGCTCTCTTCCAGGACCTCATGGAGGAGGAATTGCCCGATCTGCAATGCTACGAGACTTCGTTCGGCTTCGACCCCAAGGAAGAAGAGCGCGTCCTGTCCTTCGTGCGGGACAAGGGCTACGAATTGATCGTGTGCACGAACTGGTACGACCGCTCCCATAAGCCCCAGGCCTACGCCAAGGCCTTAGTAGACTCAGGCTACCCGGTAGCGCTCGTTACCAACGACCCTTACTGCGCCAAGGGCCTCGGCGGCGCGCTTCCGGGCGCCCCTACCCTGCTCCTCTGCATGAACCTTTCGCCGCAGGGCCTGCGCATGGCCCGCGACGTACTCTTCGGCCGCGAAACGCCGCAAGGCAACTGGCCGCTCGTCAACTACGACCCCTTCGGCCTCGCCGCGAAAGCGCGTCAGCGATGAAAAGGCTCGCCCTCGCCACGCCCTGCGATTTCGAGGCGTCCGCCGTATCGGGCTGGACGCGCGAACACTGGGAAGAATCCTTCAAGCGCCTCTGGGCCCCGCTCACGCGCTCCGCGTCGCCGCGCAAGGCCAGGCAATTCATACCCGGCCCCCGCAGCCATCATGGGCGCGTGGCCGACGAGCTTGAGGGCTTTACCCGAAGCTTCATCATGGCCGCGCCCTGGCTCGCAAGCTCTGGGGCCGACGGCTTTGAGCTTGAAGGCGAGTATTATGACGTGGCCGCTTTCTATCGCGAAGGCATAGCGGCGGGCACTGACCCGGGAAACCCCGAGTACTGGGGCGATCCGGTGGACTACGCCCAGCACCTGGTGGAAATGGCGTCGCTCGCCTGGGGGCTCTGGCAGTCGCGCGCGCGCATTTGGGAGCGTTTTAACGAGGCCGAGCGCGTTCGGGTAGCCGCGTACCTGCGGGCTTGCACCGCTGTGAAGTACCACGCCAACAATTGGCTCCTGTTCAACGTCGTCACCAACGCCGTCCTTAAGAAGCTCGGCATGCCCTACAGCCAGGAACAGCTGGACCGTAACCTGGGCTTTTGCGAGGGCATGTACCTCGGCGGGGGCTGGTATCAGGACGGCGACGTGCCGCGCATCGATTACTACAACGCCTGGGCCTTCCATTACTATTACCTGATGTGGGCGGTCCTTGACGGCGACTCCAAGCCCGAGCTGGCGCGCACGCATATACGGCGGGCCGAGGAATTCCTCGCGAGCTTCAGCCGCCTTATGTCCTCCGACGGGTCCACGCCCTGCTTCGGCCGCTCCGAGATATACCGTTTCGCCTTCATTGGGCCGATAGCGCTCCTAGCCCTAAAGGGCGACGAAGGCTCAGCGGACCTTTTTGGAAGGCTGCGCAGCGTGGCCAGCCTCGGGCTCAAGTGGTTCTTGACCAAGCCCATACTCAGCGCGGACGGGCACCTGTCGCTCGGTTATGTAGGCGCTTGCGCGGACATGCTGGAGCACTATTCCTGCGGCGGCTCCCCGTATTGGGCGGCCAAGGCCTTTAATCTCCTGGCCTTGCCCGGCGGGCATCCCTTCTGGCAAGGCGCGGAGGAGCCGCTGCCGAGCCAGGGCGGCGAAGCCGCTTTCGCGCTGCCTCCCGCGGGCTTCACCATAGCCTCAAGCCAATCCGGGCACACCCTGCTCCTCAATCACAAGGCCAGGCACGACAAGCCCGAGTACAACGATAAATACACGAAGTTCGCGTACGCCTCGGCCTTTCCCTATCAGGCGCGCCATATCTACGGCAATAGCGACTGCGACGCAGTGTTGCAGTTCTCCGCCGACGGCGCGGCCTGGCGCCAACGCTGGACGATGAGAACCCTGGCCTGCGGCGAATTGGGCGGGGCCTCGGCCTACCCCCTCTTCGAGGCCGATCCCGAGGGCGAAGCCCTTACGGTAAGCATCGTGCGTGGGGACCTTATCGTGCACCTCCACCACATCCGGGCCACCAAGGCCCTGCGCCTGCGGGAGGGCGGCTTCGCCTGCGGCTCCGACCTAAGCCCGCCTGCGATAGCATCCCTGCCAGCGGAGGAAGCCCTTGGCCTCGGTCCGGCGGAGGCGGCCTACGCAGCCGAGGCGGACGGCCATAGCCGGCTTTCGCTCATACGATCCTTGGGAGGATGGACCCGGGCGGTGGCAGCCGAGGGCTTTGCCCAGGATCGCGTGGGAGCCAATGTGCGCTACGCCTTCTCGGCGGTGCCGCGCCTGGAGGCTCAGGCCCTGCCCGGCCAGCCGCTGCTG
>JBGSKZ010000150.1:0-1012 GCA_041741035.1 Treponematales bacterium | reverse complement strand
AATTGCCCGCGCAGATCGTGCATAAGCACCCGGTAGCCCGCCGCCACGAGCCTGGCCGCCACCGGCTTCCAGTGGGATATGGACATGGCTATGCCGTTGAGCAGAGCCACGGTCTCCCTACCCTCGCCCTCCAGCAGGTAGTCCAGGCCTACGCCGTTCACGAGCGCGCGGGCCATGGCTATATGCCCAGGTAGGCGGACAGCACGTGCGGGTTCGTGGCCAGGCCCTTGGCGGTATCCTCGATAACGATGGCCCCGTTCTCCATGACGTAGCCGCGGTCTATCGCCTTGAGGCTTTCGCGCACATTCTGCTCGGTAACCAGTATGGCTATATCCTTCTTCAGTATGGATAGCCTGTCGAACACCTCGGCCACGATGGAGGGCTGGAGTCCCAGCGAAGGCTCGTCGAGTATGAGCAGGGCCGGATTGGCCATGAGGGCGCGCGCTATGGCCACCATGCGCTGCTGGCCGCCGGACATGGTGCCCACGTATTGCTTAAAGCGCTCTTTGAGTATGGGGAACAGCTCGAGCACCGTTTCCAGTTGCCGCGCCTTGATGGCCTTGCCGCGCGGCACGTAAGCGGCGCCCAGCTCGAGATTGTCGGCTACGCTCATGCCGGGGAAGAGCTCGCGCTCCTGCGGCACGAGGGCTATGCCCGAGCGGGCTACTAGGTGCGTGGCCTGGCCAGTTATCGGCTTGCCCTCGAACTCTATGGCCCCGGACCAGGGCTTCACTATGCCCATGATCGCGTTGATGAGCGTGGTCTTGCCCGCGCCGTTAGGGCCGAACAGGCCTACCGACTCCTTGCCCACGCAGAGGTCCACGCCGCGGAGTACCTGGAGCTTGCCGTAGCCCGTCTGCAGTTTCTTTACCTCGAGTATCATGCGGCCCCTCCAAGATAGGCTTCTATAACGCGGGGATTCTTGGATACCGTCTCGTAGGGGCCTTCGGCGATAAGCTCTCCGGCCTCGAGCACGATTACCCGCTGGGTAAGCTCCCGAATGACGCCCATG
>JBGSKZ010000149.1:0-9187 GCA_041741035.1 Treponematales bacterium | reverse complement strand
TGGCGGTCGAGGGCACGTTCGAGTCCTACGCGGAAGGAGCCCCCGGAGAGCACAAGGGCTACCTGACCATCCGCGGCGAGGCGCGCCACGGGCACGCGGAAGGGGCTGGCGGACACGTAGTCCATGCCCGCGCGGTGGAAGAACTTGACGGAGGCGGAATCGCCGCCGTGCTCGCCGCACACGCCCACCTTGAGCTTGGCCCTGGTCGAGCGGCCCTTCTGTATGCCCATCTTCACGAGCATGCCCACGCCGGCCTGATCGAGGCTCTGGAAGGGGTCGGCGGCGAAGATGCCCGCCTTCTTCTCGTCCACGTAATCGGGAAGGAAGCGGCCCGCGTCGTCGCGGCTCATGCCCAGGGTCATCTGGGTAAGGTCGTTGGTGCCGAAGGAGAAGAACTCGGCCACATCGGCTATCTGGTCGGCCAGTATGGCCGCGCGGGGCACTTCAATCATCGTGCCTACCAGGTAGGGAAGCTTGACGCCGGCGTCCTTGATGATCTTGTTTGCCACGTCGCGGGTACGCTGTTCGAGTATCTTGAGCTCCTTCGCGTCTATGACGAGGGGTATCATGATCTCGGGCAGCACCTTCACGCCCTTCTTGGTAACGTCGCAGGCGGCCTTGATAATCGCGCTAACCTGCATGTCGAGTATCTCGGGGTAGGTGATGGTAAGGCGGCAGCCGCGGTGGCCGAGCATGGGATTGGACTCGTGCAGCTGCTCAACGCGGTGCTTCACGGTCTCGAAGGGCAGGCCCACGGCCTTGGCGAGCGCCTTCTGGCCGGCATCGTCGTGGGGCACGAACTCGTGGAGGGGCGGGTCTATGAGGCGCACGGTCACGGGGTAGCCGTCCATGGCCTTGAATATGCCGCGGAAATCCTCGGTCTGGAAGGGCAGGAGCTTGTTGAGCGCCTTCTTGCGGGTCTCTATGGAGTCGGCCACGATCATTTCGCGTATGGCCAGGATGCGCTCTTCGCTGTCGAAGAACATGTGCTCGGTGCGGCAGAGGCCTATGCCCTCGGCGCCGAGCTTGCGCGCGTTGGCGGCGTCGTAGGGGGTGTCGGCGTTGGTGCGCACCTTAATGGTGCGGAGCTTGTCCACCCAGCCCATGAGCACGTTGAAGGCTTCGGGGGGCTCGGGCTTCACGAGCTTAAGCTCGCCCTTGTACACGTTGCCGGTGCTGCCGTCGAGGGTGATGTACTCGCCGTCCTTAACGCTGATGCCGTTGGCTACGAAAACCTTCTTCTCGTAATCTATGTTGAGCTTCTCGC
This sequence comes from Treponematales bacterium, assembly GCA_041741035.1. Classification (GTDB taxonomy): domain Bacteria; phylum Spirochaetota; class Spirochaetia; order Treponematales; family UBA12059; genus UBA5200. The sequence continues at coordinate 7,920 of JBGSKZ010000149.1, read as the reverse complement.
AGCCCACGATACAGCACTTGCCCCAGCCGCGGGCCACCACGGCCGCGTGGCTGGTCTTGCCGCCGGTGGCGGTGAGGATGCCCTGGGCCGCGTGCATGCCGCCCACGTCTTCGGGGCTGGTTTCCTTGCGTACGAGGATTACCTTCTCGCCCTTCTCGGCAAGCTCCTCGGCGCGGGCCGCGTTGAACACGACCTTGCCGCAGGCGGCGCCGGGAACGGCGTCTATGCCCTGCACGATAAAGCTGTCCTTGAGATTCTTGGCCTGGGACTTGTCTATGGCGGGGTAGAAGATGCCTTCTATGTCGGAAGTCTTTATGCGCGCTATGGCCTGCTCTTTGGTGATGAGCTTCTCGTTCACCATGTCCACCGCTATCTTGAAGGAAGCGCCTGGGGAGCGCTTGCCGGTGCGGCACTGGAGCATGTAGAGCTTGCCCTCCTCGACGGTAAACTCGAGGTCCTGCATTTCCTTGTAGTGCTTCTCAAGGGTCTTGCGCACGGCCATGAGCTGCTTATAGGCCTTGGGATCCTTGGCCTCGAAATCGGAAAGCTTGATGGGGGTGCGTATGCCGGCCACCACGTCTTCGCCCTGGGCGTTGACGAGGTAATCGCCATAGAACTCGTTGGTGCCGGTGTTGGGATCGCGGGTGAAGCATACGCCCGTGCCGGAGGTATCGCCCATGTTGCCGAACACCATCTGCACGATGTTGACGGCGGTGCCCACGGCGCCTTGGATCTTCTCCACCTTGCGGTAGGTAACGGCCTTATCGGCCATCCAGGAGCCGAACACGGCGCCTACGGCGCCCCAGAGCTGCTCCGTGGGATCCTGGGGGAAGTCCTTCTTTATGTGCTTCTTGTATATGGCCTTGAAGGTCTTTATGAGCTCGCCCAGCTCCTCTTCGTTCACGTCGGTATCGGCTACCTTGGCGTCGGCTTTGACGTTAAGGCGTTTGCGGGTCTTAGCCTCTTTGAGGGCCATGAAGGCCTCGTCGAAGAGCTCGCGCTCTATGCCCATGGCGGTGGAGCCGTACATCATGATAAAGCGGCGGTAGCCGTCCAGGGCGAAGCGGCGGTTGCCGGTCTTCTTGGCAAGCCCTTCCACGGAGGCGTCGGTGAGGCCCAGGTTGAGGATGGTCTCCATCATGCCGGGCATGGACACGGCCGCGCCGGAGCGCACAGATACGAGGAGCGGGTCCTTGGGGTCCCCGAGCTTTTTGCCGGCGGCCTTCTCGAGCTTCTTGAGGTGCTTCTCCACCTCTTCCTTAAGCCCTTCGGGATATTTCTTGTTGTTCTTGTAGTACAGGTCGCATACCTGCGTAGTGATCGTAAAGCCGGCGGGAACGGGCAGGCCGATCTTGGTCATCTCCGCGAGGCCGGCGCCTTTGCCGCCCAGGAGTTCCTTCATCGTTACATCGCCTTCGGCCTCGCCGGCGCCGAAGAAGTACACATACTTAACCTTAGCCATAGGGTATAATCCTCCATTCGTACAGAAAAACTATATGAAATGTCTGTTTCTGTCAATAAACCGCAGTGTACGCTAAGCCCGTTATAGGTTTATGATGAGGCTGATTACCGTAAGGTCGGAGCCCGATATCTGGTTCACCAGCGACTCGTACTTTATATTAACCTTTTCGCAGGCTTCCGAGAGATAGGAAAGATAGTAGAGGCCCAGCTCGGTGTTCGCCTCGCCGTCGGGCAGGTCCTTGTAGAAATCCTGCAGGCTCCGTTTTTTTAAGTCGGCGCTCTTTTTTTCGTCGATAGCCTCTTTCATTTTTTCGTATTCCGATTCTTTGTTATAAATAGTTACGGAGAGCTTGCCCTGCGTGCCTATGGACGAGCCGCGAGAGCCGAGTTTCCAGGACAGGTACACGAGCTCGCCTTTGCGCTGCAGGGATTCGATGACCTGCCTGCGCACGTTGGGGTCGAAGAGGACGGAGTTCATGTCCACGGCGCCCTTGAAGATGGCCTTGGCTTCGCGCTTTAAGTTGGAATTCTCGGCGTTGGTGGCCAGTTCCATGATATTGAGCGCCAGGTACTCGGCGATCTTCGCCTTCTCCATATACTCCGCCAGGCTCGTGCGTATGTCCTTGATGAGGGTTTCATAACCGTCGAGGCCCTTGAACTTGGCTATGATGAACCATATGAACGGCCGCAGGTTGTTAAGGAATTTTTCCGATAGCAGTAGCTGTATGTTCTTTTCCTCGGGCAGGAGGCTCGAATTCCTGCTGATGAACGCGTACATGGGCGCGAGTATGGACTGCTTTATGTCGCCTATGTCGTGTTCTTTTTCCTTAATCACGTTCTGGAGGAAGGATTCGTTGATCTTGGTCTTGTCGTCTATGATATTGGCGGGATTCTTGCGGTTCCAGTTCTTTATGACGTCGCTGGCCATGACGCGCTGGAATATATAGGCGTCGTACTGGCGGTACAGCATAGAGTAGGTGATGAGCTTGGCTATATCCATCACTTCCTGGCGTATGGTAACGAATTCGCTGTTGGATATCTCGATTTTCGATACGTAGTCGATGAGCATCATGCGCTGCAGGCTCGACGGCGTGAATTTGTCCATGAGTATGCCGTACTCTTCCTGGCTGTCGGCGAGCTTGAATTTCTGCAGGTTCTTGCGGTTCTTGATGAAGAAGGTCGTACCTACCTCGGTAAGTATCACTTTAACGGGTAATTCGATTATTGCCTTGCGTTCCTGCGAACCCATTGATTGGACGCTCCCGGATGAACCGTACTGTGCCGATCGCATTATCGGCTTTGTTTCTGTGCACTGTGGAGTATAGCCGATCGCGCTTAACATGTAAAACGGTATTGACGGTACTTTGGCCACGGCCTAAGATCGCCTTAAGAAATGCGCGCGATACGATCGATACTCATAGCCTTAACCATACTCTCTTCCGTATCGGGCGCCTGGGCGGAGAGCCTAAGCCCGCGGAAGCTCATCGTCGAGCGGGTTTCCGCCCTGGCAAAGGCCCATCCGGAGTCCCTGCGCGAGGCCGGCCCCCTCTTCGGCCTTCCCTTCGAGCCCTCCGGTGCCTGGTACCTTGGCTCCGGCTCAAGCGTGGGCGTATGCGTCGTGCTTTCCGACGAGGCGTCATCGGGCTTATGGCTTGACAGCCTCGGCGGCTTGGCCGCTTCCGGCCTGGCCGAGCCGGGCGCGCTTTTCCTGATAGATTTTGGCGAACCCTCCTCAAGCGAAGCCTATGTAGGCGAGTTCGAGCCCGGCGTCGCCTCCTGGAAGGAAGGCTCGCTGCCCTCGCTCCTGCGCGATTTTCCCGAAGCCATAGTCCTTATCCTCGCGGGAGAGGGGAAAATCGGCTCGTATTCCCTTGAGAGCGCGGCCCGGGGCCGGCAAAGCCCGTACTGGGCCCTAGCCGCGACCCGGGAAGCCGCCGCACAAGCCGGCATAGATTTGGCTTGGTCGGCGAATGCGTCCTTTCTGGCCCACTCGGGCATATTCAAGGTAGGCGCCTTGCTTGAGCCTTGGCTTGAAGCCGGCCTGAGCGCTCTCCTGCTGCGCGCGCCGCCCGGTAGCGGCGCTTCCGGCCTTGCCGCGGCCGAGCTGGAGGCCTTTAACGGCTTAGTCGGCCTACTGGCCCAGGCTTACTCCCCGCAGCGGGGAGCCGACGCTTTCGACACGAATTATCTCGTGCTGCCCCTAGGCGGCTTTGCCATTCACGATCGCCACGTGGCGGCGGCGAGCATCGCGCTCTTCGCGCTCGTATGCCTGGCCCTGAGTCTCATGCCCAATACGGGGCTGCTCGCTCCAGCCGGCGCGAAGCGCATATCGGGGCCGCTCCGCGAATCGCTGCTCTCGTTCCTGATGGCGGCCTTGGCCTTCGGCGCCGCCGCCCTGGCCGCCGCCGGATCATTGGCGCTCTCGGGCGCCGATCGGGGAGACTTGCTTTCCTACGGGCAGCTAAAGCTCATAGCGCTCCTGGCCCTCCGCCTCGTCACGTTTTTTTCGGTGTATTACGCCCTCTCGGGTTTCCTGGAGCGCGCGGGCATACTGGCGCACGCCACCCGCGCCACGGCAGCCAAAGCGGCCAGCCTCTCTTTTGCCTTGCTTGGGATTTTCGCCCTGGCCGGCTTTCCCAGCGCGGCCCCCTTCGCCCTTTTCTGCGCTCTCGCGACGGCCGTGGCCGCTTTCTCCGGCCTCGGCTCGGGGCTCTTCCTGGCCCTGGCGCTCGGCGCGGCCGGCTTCCTCCTCGTGCCGCTCTTCTTCGGGCAGTACCCTGAACTCAGCGCGGCTTTCCTGTACGGAGACGCGCTGGGCGCTTTGGGCCAGGCCCTGTTCTTCGCGCCGTTCGCCCTCTGGCTCGGAGCCACCGTATCCACGCGGAGCAGGATGCGCCGCGGGGCCAAGCCCGCGCCCTATCTGGCGCTCGCCTTGCCGCTGGCCATTGTCGCGGAGCTCTTGATGCTGAGGCTCGGCTAGGAAGGGCCATGAGAAGCTATTTCCATATAGACCTTGACGCTTTTTTCGCCAGCGTAGAGCTCTTAGACCATCCCGAGCTGAAAGGTAAGCCGGTCATCGTGGGCGGGGCCTCGAGCAGGCGCGGCGTGGTGTCCACCTGTTCGTACGAGGCGCGGCGCTTCGGCGTGCACTCGGCCATGCCCATAGCCGAGGCGCGGAGGCTCTGCCCCCAGGGCATTTACCTGCCCGTGCGCATGGAGCGCTACGTGGAGCTATCGTCGGCGGTGATGTCCGTGTACGCGGATTTCACGCCGGACCTTATACGGGTATCCATAGACGAGGCGAATCTGGACATGACCGGCACAGAGCGCCTCTGGGGGCCGCCGGAGGACGCGGCCGCCGCTATCAAGAAGCGGGTGCGCGAGGATACCGGACTGTCCATTTCGGTGGGCATAGCCCCTAACCGCTACCTGGCCAAGATCGCCTCGGGCATACGGAAGCCAGACGGTTTAGTCCTGGTAGCCCCGGGAGAAGAGGAAGCCTTCATGCGCGGGCTCGAGCTCGACAAGCTCTGGGGCGCGGGCGTAAAAACCAGGGGCCGGCTTGAGGAGCTGGGGCTGGACACCATGGAAAAGCTCTGCTCGGTAGGCCGGGAAACGCTCTGCCAGCTCTTCGGCAAGGCCGGCGGCGATTTTCTCTATAAGGGCAGCCATGGCCAGGATCCGGGCATATACGGGCAGGAGCCTAAATCCCGCTCCATAAGCGCCGAGACCACCTTCGAGCGGGACGTGCGCGACCGCGAAAGCCTTGAATCGGTGCTCCTGGGCATGGCCGAGGAACTCTGCGCCCGCATGTACGAGGAGGGGCTATCGTCCCGTACCATACAGCTTAAACTGCGTTACGAGGATTTCGAGACCGTAGGAGCGCGGGAAACGATGCGCGGTCCCTTCATTGGCTCGGCCGGGATATATGACGCCGCCCTGCGCGTGCTCAATAGAAAGTGGGACGGCCGGCCCTTGCGCCTCATAGGCTTGGGCCTGGCGAACCTTGGAAGCGGCGAGACGGAGCAGGGCAGCCTTTTCGAGGACGAGAGCGAGCTCGCCGCCAGGAAATCCGCCGCCGTGGAGCGCGCCGTATTCGAGGCTTCCAAGCGCGGCTTGGGCAAGATAACCCGCGCCCGGCTGGTGGCAAAGCCCGAAAAGGGCAAGCCTAAGGCCTAGTCGGCCAGGGCCGCCCGTATCTTCGAGCCGCTTTCGCCAAGGGCGGCGCTTAGCGCCTCGCGGGCCTTCACGAGGGCGTCGTCTATGGCCGCCCGCTCGCTGCCGCCCTGGCCCCTGAGTCCCTGCCTGGCTTCGGCGTATACCAGGGAACCGTCGGGCCGGAGTATGCGAAGGGTAAAGGCCGAATCGGCCAGATAAATATTGTATACCTTTCCCTGGTACTGCATCTGGCTCGGTGCGCCGACTTCCACGAGCAGCAGGGCGAAATAGCCGGGGCTGGCTCCGCCCGCGAGGGCGTTTATGCTCGCGCGCTCGCCGCCGTAGGCGGCCATGAAGCGCTCTGGGGCGAGCATGCCGTTATACGGCACGCTTTCAAACCCATAGGCTTTAAGCGCCGTCGCCACGCCGTCGAGGGAGCCGGCGGCGTCCCGTGTGCCAAGGCTCGTGCGCTCGATACCCGCCACGAGAGCGATGCGGGGGGGCGGGGCATAGCTGAAGTCGCGGAATATGTCGTTGAGCGCGAAGCTGAAGCCTTCTGCGCTGAACACCGGGTAGGCTCGCACGACGAGGGGCTCGTCGAGCCGGGCTACCGCGCTGATGGAGGCGTTGGCCAGTCCCTTGCTGTCGGTGCTTACCGCGGGGCTGATCGTGGCGCCGTTTTGCTGGGCCGCAAAGCGTATCGCCGCGTCGCGTACCGGCGCTTTGGCGCTACCATAACTTTCGTAGAGATAGACGGCGGGCATGGGACCTTGGCCCTTGGCCGCCGCCCGTATATCGGCCACGACCTGGGTACCGTCTCCGGCTATCCAGGATTCGTGCGGCTCGATGCTCAGGCGGCCGGCTATCTCGTTGATCGTATCGCTAATCGAATCGAGGGCCGCCTGGTCGCCGGCCTTATACGCGCGGGCCATGGCCGCCACATAATAGCGTATGCCTTCCGAGAAGCGGTTAAATTCGAGCGACTCCTCGGCGCGGCGCAAAAGCGCCTCATAATCCAAGCCGGCGCTATCGATGCCGCCGGCCGCCTTGGCGCCGTTCAAGGCCTGCTCTTCCCTGCTGAACTGGCCGCTCAGCGGCCCCGTGCCCTCCCGCCCCGCATCGTCGGCGGAGCGCGGCTCCGTCGATACGCAGGAGGCGAAAAAAAGCGCGGCGAGCGCGAATACGGCGAGGATAGGGGCGCGGGATGCGCGCGACAGACTTTTCATCATAGCCTCCCGAAGGCAGGTACTTACCACGTCAAGCGGAGCGCGATGGGGCTCGCGGAATTATATATGTCGGCGGCGGCCATATCGAAGAGCGCTGTCCTGCCGTTAAGCGTCAGGCCGGAACTCTCGACTATGGCGGCGGGCACTTGAAAGCTTAGGCGAATGCGATAGTCGGCGAAGGCCTGCCCTATGAAGCGGGCAAGGTCGGCGTCGGCGGGCGGCTCGCCGGAGCCTATGCGCAGGCTGAGGGTCTTGCGGGCTCCCTGCTCGCCGTATACCGCGCTCTCGCCAGTCGGGTCCATGAATCGGGCGAAGGCTGCCGCGTTAGGGAAAGCGAGGGCGGCTTTTATGGTAAAGCCGCTTACCGCGTCAGCGCGGCTCCAGGAATTAAGCTGCCCGCCGGCCCGCGTAGCCGCCAGCTCAAGGTCGGCCCTGCCCACGGGCAGGGGGAGGTAGGCTGAATTGGCGTCCAGGCGCCCGAGCTCGTCCACCGCGAGCGACACTTTATATTCTAGGGCAAGGCTTACCGAGCCATTGGCCGCTATAGTGGCGCTGGAGTCTATGCCTATGCAGGAAGCGGCTAGCAGGGCAAGGCCCAACGCGAAAACGCCTAAGCGCGGGTATCGTTTCATACGCGGAATTTTATAGAAAAACGCGCTTGTTGTCCATGCCAAGCCGCGCATTATTCGTAACGCTCGCTCGCTATCTGCGCATCGTGAATGCGGAGGCAGAAGTCGTTTTCTATGGAGCTTAAGGCCTTCCGCAGCACCGTTTCGCCGAATTCGGCGGAATTGGATACCAGGGCGGCTCCCAGCTGCGCGAAACGCAGCGATTCCTGCAGGTCTATCTCCGCGCAGGACAGATGAAAGCGCACGCGCATCCTGTCCTTGATGGACTTGACTACGCGACGCTTGTCTTTGATGGAATAGCTCTCGGGCAGTTCGATGAGGAGCTGGAACATCGATACGGTCAAGGCAGCCTCTTGCCCAGGATTCCGGCGAGCTCCGCCTGCCCTGCGGGCTCGTCGCCGCCCGCGCTTCGCGCCGCTATGCGGGCAGCGTATTCGCGCGTGCGG
>JBGSKZ010000148.1:0-4149 GCA_041741035.1 Treponematales bacterium | reverse complement strand
CTCTCATAGGCCCTCTTCGAAATATTGCGATAGAGAACCCGCCTCGAGTCGCCGTCCATGCCGGCGAGGGCCGCTATGAAATCGCGCTCGTCGATATCGCGTATCGTGCGCTGGAGCAGCATATTGTTCCTGTCGTTGTCCTCAAGGTACGCCCCGAGTATCGCCATGGCTTCCTCCTTGTTATACGGGTAGCAGTATAACCCTTAGTAACGCCGGGCGGCGGCACGGTTGAGGAAAATGTACGATACTGCTATCGTAGGACTTCGGAGGATTCATGCGATATAGCGACATACGGCGCCACGCCGGCCTCTTTAGCGAATATACGGAATTGCGCGTGCAGGAAAACCGCTCCTCGCGCATAAGCGTCTTAAACGGAGACGTGGTGGGCAACGCCGCGAGCTCCCAGGCGGGCGTATCCGCGCGCGCCTACAAGAAGGGCGTATGGGGCTTCGCATCCAGCCCCGAGGGTAGCGACGAGGCGCTCCGCGCCTGCGTAGAGCGGGCCAGCGCCAACGCCCGCTTCCTGGCATCGGTCGAAGGCAGGGACGCGAAAGCCCTGCCCTCGCGCCCCGGCAATAGCGAGCGCGACCTGTCCACGGCCAAGCCCCGGCTAAGCCGCAAGGAGCTCATAGACTTCGCGCGCGAACTGGACGCCTACTGCCAGAAGCGCTTTCCCGGCCTGCTCTCGCGCTCGGTAAGCCTGTCCGCCCTGGACATGGAAAAGACCCTGCTCAGTTCCGACGGCTCCGCCTCCTATTCCCTGATACCGCGCGCCTTAGCCGCGATATCGCTTACCGTGGAGGCCAAGGGAGAGCCGATAGACCTGTACGATATTTTCGGCGGCAGGGGGCAGTTCGAGGATAATTTCGATAAGCCCGACGCGCTCTACGCGTCCATAGACCGGCTCATAGAGCGGCTCAAGCAGAAGGCCGCCGGCGTATACGCGAAGCCGGGCACCAAGGACGTGATACTGGACTCCGACCTCGCCGGCATACTGGCCCACGAGGCCATAGGCCACACGGTGGAAGCCGACCTGGTACTCGGCGGCTCGGTAGCGGCCGACTACATGGGCAGGCAAGTGGCGAGCCCCCTCGTCACCCTGGTGGACTATGCCAACACAGCAGAAGGCAAAACCTGCCCGGTGCCGCTGTGGACGGACGACGAGGGCGTGGAAGCCCGCGACGCGGTGCTCATAGACCGTGGCGTGCTCAGGTCCTATATGCATAACAAAGAAAGCGCCGCCCATTTCGGCGTCGAGCCCACGGGCAACGCCCGCGCCTACGGCTTCTACGACGAGCCCCTCATACGCATGCGCAATACCGCCATAGTTCCAGGCGACAGCGCGCTAGCAGACATGATAGCGAGCGTGGACGACGGCTACTATTTCCTGCGCTCGTCCAACGGGCAGGCGGACTCGACGAGCGAGTTCATGTTCGGCGTGGTACTGGGCTACGAGATCAAGGGCGGCAAGCTGGGCTCGGCCCTGCGCGACTGCACCATATCCGGCGTGGCCTTCGACATGCTCAAGACCGTGAGCATGGTAAGCTCCGACATGAGCTGGACGGCGGCGGGCATGTGCGGCAAGAAGCAGAACATACCCGTAGGCATGGGCGGCCCCGCCATCAAGTGCCGCGTAAACGTGGGAGGACGAGCATAATGGGCGCAGTCATAGACGGCATGGGCGTGGCGCGCGAGGCGCTGGCGGCCCTAAAGGCAGCAGGCGCGGATAAGGCCAGCGCATCCTTCTCCCGCGGGGAGCAGAACGAACTCAACGTGGACGCGGGCAGGATGAGCCTTTACCGCAGCACCGTGAACGTATCGCTGAGCCTCGGCGCCCTGGTGGGTACCCGCAAGGGCTCGGTATCGCTGAATAAATACGACGCCGCGGCGATACGCCAGGCGGCCGAAGAGGCCGTGTCCATGGCCCGCTCCAGCGAGAGCGATCCCGCCAACGATATATCGCCGGCGAGGCCGCTCGAAAACTTCGAGCGGGGGCCGGAAGAGCCCGATAACGAGGCCATGTACCGGCGCCTGAAGGAATTCGTCGATTACTCCGCGGAGCGCTACCCGGACACCAAACTGGAGCAGTGCATACTGGATTTCGGGCGGGGCGAGTCCTGCTACGCCAATTCCAACGGCGCGGAATTCCGCGACCGCTCGGGCTCCTACAGCTTCTCGGCCATGTTCACCACCAAGCGCGGCGAGCATGCGTCAAGCTTCAACTATTCGGGCGCCAGCCACCGCGGCCTGGACAAGCCCCTCAAGGATTGGGGCAGCATAGACCTCCTCATGAGGCAGTCCACCGAGCAGCTCGAAACGGCTAGCGTGGAAGGCAGCTTCTCCGGCGACCTCATCATTACGCCCGACTGTTTCGGCGATTTTATATCCTACATGGACGGCACCTACATAGGCGACTACGCCATCATTACCGGCGCCTCTCCCTGGAAGGACAAGCTGGGCCAGGAAGTGGTGTCGCCGCTCCTCAGCCTGCGCTCCGAGCCCAACGGCCCCGCGATTGAGATAGGCTACTCGTATACCGGAGACGGCTTCCGCGCCGAGAACTGCCCCATCATCGAGAAGGGCGTGCTCAAGAATTATTCTATAGGCTTCTACGCCTCCAACAAGACCGGCAAGGCCCGCTGCCCCTCGGGCGGCGGCGCCCCCGTCGTAGATGCGGGAGACACGCCCTTCGAGGACATGGTGCGCTCGGTAAAGAAGGGGCTGCTCCTCGCGCGCTTCTCCGGAGGTTCGCCCTCGGACAACGGCGACTTCTCCGGGGTGGCAAAAAATTCCTACCTGATCGAGAATGGAAGGATAGTGCGCCCCGTAGGCGAGACCATGGTCGCGGGCAACGTGGCCGAGATCCTGAAAAACGTGCGGGCGGTATCGCGCGAACGCGTGGACTACGGCTCGGCCCTCTTCCCCTGGGTGCTGACGGGCGGCGTGCATATTTCCGGAAAATAGAATCAAGTAATAACGGCGCCCAGGCCGCGGGCCTGGGCACTAAGGGAGTTACGTATGGCTTTCTTCGAACCCTTCGCCCTCGAACGCTTCTTCGCCGAGCATGAGTTCAGCGCCCGCTATCTCCTGTGCTCATCGGATTGCGAGTCCTTCCCGGTACGGGAACTCCTGGCCATGGAGCCGGACAGCATAGACCGGCTCCTGGACCTGCGCTTAGGCTACACCGAGACCCGGGGCTCTCCCACGCTCCGCATGGCCATAGCCGACCAGTACTCGGGCCTCAAGGTGAACGACCTTTTCGTCCACGCGGGGGCCGAGGAAGCCATACTGAACCTCTGCCTGGCCACGCTCAAGCCCGGCGACCGCGTCGTGGTCAACGTGCCCTGCTACCAATCCCTCATGGAGATACCCCGCGCGCTCGGCTGCGAATTGCGGCCCTGGCCCCTGCGCGAGGAAGGCCGCTGGTTCCTCGATCCCGGCGAACTGCCCGCCCTGTCCGAGGGCAAAGCCAAACTCATCATCCTGAACGCGCCCCACAACCCCACGGGGGCCCTTCCCTCGCGGGGCGAGTTCGAGGCCATAGTGGACTACGCCAGGCAGACGGGAGCCCTCCTGCTCGTGGACGAGGTATACAGGCGCCTCGAGCGCGACAACGCGCGCAGGCTGCCCGCCGCCTGCGAAGCCTACGAGAACGGCATTAGCCTCGACGTGCTGTCTAAGCATTCGGGCCTCGCCGGCCTGCGCATAGGCTGGCTGGCCAGCAAGCGCCGCGACATCCTGGACGCCGTGGCGCAGGTAAAAGATTACAACTCCATATGCTCCTCCGCCCCCAGCGAGTTCCTGGCTGAGATAGTCATGCGCAACCTGGACAGGATAGTGGGCAGGAACCGCAGCATAGTATCGCGCAACCTGGCCCTCTTCGAACGTTTCCTGGCCGAGCGCCCCGGCTTCGCCGCCTGGACGCCGCCCGAGGGCGGCTCCATAGGCTTCCCGCGCCTGGCGGACGGCTCGGACAGCGAAGCCCTGGCAAAGCGCCTGGTAAGCGAGTCGGGCGTGCTCATACTGCCCGGAGCCTACTACGGCTACGACCATTCCTATTTCCGCGTAGGCTATGGCCGGGCAAACATGCCCGAGGCCCTGGAGCGTTTAGGCCTCTGGCTCGACGCGCAGCCCGGGGGCGGCGGCAGG
>JBGSKZ010000147.1:0-2790 GCA_041741035.1 Treponematales bacterium | reverse complement strand
CTTCACGTATTTGCCTTCCGGTACCCTCGTTCCATTTACGAAGGTGCCGTTGCTGCTGCTTAAGTCGGTAATGAAATAGGCGTCCTTTATCTTCTGTATGCGCGCGTGCTGCCGCGATACGAGGCTGTCGTCAAGCACGATGGTGTTATCGGGTCCCCGGCCTATGCTTATCTGCACGACGAGCGGGATCACCGTGCCGTTGCAGGACAGCTGATAGCCCTCGGTCTTATGGATGGACGACAGGCGTTTCCCCAGCTTGCTCGCGCTTATTATGGTGTCGGCTTCCTTTGCCATGCGTATTCCCCCCCCGTGAGTATAGCGCCTCCTGAGGCGCTTTATCTGTGTTTCGGCCTCCATATACCGCAGCTTGTTTTTTTTCTGCATACTGGGCTTGATTTTTATAATGCTATGTAATACTATGTATAATGTATTGTTGAGGTTTGCCCGTAAGGGAAGCCTTATGCCGGTTAGCGGCGCGTTTAGGCCGCAAAGGAGGGACTATGCCGGAATCGGGCGCGTTCGACGAAGAGCTCGGACGGGCGATAGACAAATGGAGGGGACAGAGCAGGAAGGGCTTCCTGGAACTCTGCCTGCTCGCCTGCGTGCGCGGAGCGGTAAAGACCTATGGTTTCGCCATGCTCGAGAGCCTGCGGCGCTCGGGGCTTGAGCTGAGCGAAGGCACGCTCTATCCCCTGCTCACGCGGCTCGTGCGCGAGGGTATGCTCGCCTCGAGCTGGGATATGCCCGAAGAGGGGCATCCGAGGAAATACTATACCCTCACCCTAATGGGCCTCTCCTTCCTGGATGGGGTACTCAAGGAGCGGGTAAAGGACGAGGAGGCGCTCGACGCCATACTATCAGGTCGCTGCGCGAACGAGGAGGATAATCGTGACTAAACAGGCATATATAGACGCGCTGGCCGCGGAACTCGGCTTCATGACGGCGGACGAGCGCGAGGACATAGTGCGGGAATTCGACAGCCATCTGCGCGATGCCCGCGAGGCACGCCCCGATTTGAGCGAGGAGGAGCTCATGGCGCGGCTGCCGCCTCCCGCCTCCATAGCGGCCACGTATTTAGCCGAGCTCCCCAGGCAGGGCCTCGGGGAATCCGAAGGGACAGGCGAGCGCGACTCGGCCGGCGCTTCGGGCGGCAGGCCGAGTCGCGGGAGTTCGGAGTCCAGAGACTCGGACTTCCGCTTCAAGGATTTCTTCCGCTATGCGCGGCGCGACGAAGTGGAGCTAAGCGGCGACGCCGAAGGTATAGAGCGCGTGACGATCGATAGCCAAGCCTGCGATATACGGGCGAAGGCAGGAGCCGGATTCAGCTACGCTATTCGGGGGCGCTGGGACGAGGGGAGCAGGCCGCTTGTAAGCCGGCAAGGCGGGCACTGGCGCATAGACTGCGAGCGTGACGCCGACGAGCTTGAGCTCACGCTGCCCCCCGGCCTCGTCGAGTTCATCGCGGCGAGCGCGTCGGGCGATATGGATATAGCCCTGCCGCCCGAGGCCAACGGGGCCCTGCGGAACGCGTCGGGCGATATACGCCTCCGCTGCGCGGGGGGCTCGGCAAGCCTCAGCAGCGCCTCGGGGGACTTGTCCCTGGAAGGCGCAGCGGCCGACGCCGAGCTTAGGAGCGCGTCGGGCGATATCGAGCTCGCTCTCAGCGGAGCCTGCGGCTCACTCGCCGCCTCCACAAAATCGGGGGACATACAGGCGCGCATAGAAGACGCTTCCGCCGACCTGAAGCTGCAGAGCATGTCCGGCGACCTGAGCCTGCGCCTGCCCGAGGGATCCAGCCACGAACTGGAGGCGGAGACCGTATCCGGCGACATAGAGAGCTCCCGAGGCTCGGTGCGCCACGGCGTGGTGGGGGCGAGGCTTCGCCATGGCGACGGTCCGGCCCAGGCCTATGCTAAGACCGTTTCTGGCGACATACGCATAGTCTAGGCTTGCGCGCTTTTTTTGAGGCTGCGCCCTTCCATTTGGCGGAAGGGCGCAGTACTTTTATGTAATGAAATACATTATGATACTAGTCATAATAGCGTTGGCCTCCTGTTCGCCCGCCGGCGGCGATACGCAGGCGGTCCAGGGAAGGGCGGATGTCATGGATAGGTCGGGATTGTCGAGCCTCGTGCTCGGGGGCGGCTGCTTCTGGTGCCTGGAAGCGGCCTACGAGATACTGCCCGGCGTGAAGGCCGTGGAGTCTGGTTATGCCGGCGGCAACCGGGCCAATCCGAGCTACGAACAGGTGACGACCGGGCTTACCGGCCACGCGGAGGTCGTGCGTATCTATTACGACCCCGCCGAGACGGACCTGGAAGAGCTTTTCGCGCTCTTCTTCAAGATACACGACCCCACGACCGAGGATAGGCAAGGCGCGGACGTGGGCAGCCAATACCGCTCCATCATCCTCTATAAGGACGCCCGGGAAAAGGCGGCGGCCGAAAAAGCCCTTGCCAAGGCGACTCAGGAATTCAAAGATCCCATCGTCACGGATCTCGAAGAGCTTAAGGACTTCTACCTCGCCGAGGAATATCATCAGGATTTCTTCCGCAAGAACCCCGATTATGGCTACTGCAGGGTAGTAGTAGCCCCCAAGGTGCAGAAGACCCAGCAGTTCATCGACCAAAAAGCCAAGCCGTAGCGACCGCATAAAGGCCGAACTCAGGCGGAGCGGCCGCAAAAAAAAGCAGGATAGCGGTACCGGGTACCGTTATCCTGCCGCATTGGCCAGCCGCTTAGGGCTTAGGCCGCGCCTCAGTTCTTAAAGAGCTTGTCTATCTTATGCTT
>JBGSKZ010000146.1:0-1277 GCA_041741035.1 Treponematales bacterium | reverse complement strand
GGCCTCGCGCCCGCCCCCGCGTGCGCGAGGGCTAACGGCCTGGCGCGCGCAATGGCGGGAAGCCTGGCTCTGCTACTAGGCGCGTGCTCCCTCGATTACGGCGCGGCCTTATCCGAGGAATTGGGCGAAGGCATGCCGGATAGCGTGCTCTACGGTTTTAAGCATACGGTGGTGGAGAACGGCAGTCCCCGCTATACGCTGGAGGCGGATACCGCCACGTCCTATAACGACAGCGAGAAAATCGAGTTCACCGCCGTAAAATTCCGCGAGTACGGCGACGATGGCGCGCTCGTGGCCGAGGGCGGTAGCGCCGGGCTTGTCTTTTACCCCGCTACCGAGAGCGCTGACCTGAACGGCTCGGTGGAATTTTTCCGCGCCAAGGACGAGCTGCTCGTGCAGTCGGGCTTTCTCCGCTGGGATGGCGAGACGAAGCGGCTCTCAAGCCGGGCCGACGTGGTAACGCGGGTGCGGGACGGCGAGGACTCGGCTATACAAGGCGCGGGATTCAGCGCCGACGCGGCGCGCCGCTCCTTTTCCTTCGAGAACGGCGCCCAAGGCAGCCTGAGCGACGCCGCCATCGCCCAGGGAGCCGAGTAGCCATGCGGGCCTTCTCCGCTCCGCTCTTTTGCGCGCTCGTTTGCTCGTTCTTTTGCGCTCCAGCCCTGCGGGCCGAGGATTTCAGCTTTTCGGCGTCGACGATGACCGGCGCCATGTCCAAGGGCAATGAGAAAGTGGTGCTCGAGGGCCGGGCTCTCGTCGTTACCGGCAGCATGACCATACGAGCCGAGCGCATAGAGCTATACGGCGATGATTTTCGCTATATAAGCTGCCGCGGCGCCGTGGAAGTCGATGACCCTGAGCGGGGCCTTAAGCTCAGCACGGGAGTCCTTTTTTATGACAGGCAGGATAAACTGACGCGGCTTACTGGGCCTTCCGTAATGGAGGACCTCAAGAACGGCGTGGTTATCAAAGGCGATTATATAGAACATGACGACGCGAAGGACCTGGCCATCATACAGATAAACGCGCGCATCCTGAAAGACCGCATAGCTACGCGATCGGAGTTCGCGCGCTTCGATCGGGCCGCCAATACCCTGGAGCTGAGCGGCTCCCCCACCGTTAAGCGGGGCGACGACGAATACAAGGCCCGCTTCATAAGCGTGCGGCTCGATACCGAGGACATAGTATTGGACGGGGCCGTATCCGGCCGCGTAAACGCGAGTTCGGCGGACGCCGCCGCGGAAAGCGCCAGCCAGCCCGGCGCTTCGGACGCCGCC
>JBGSKZ010000145.1:0-4280 GCA_041741035.1 Treponematales bacterium | reverse complement strand
GCGTCCTTCGGCTTCGAGCTTGACCGGGATCTGCCCGAGCTGCCGCGGGTGGGCCTGTCCGCCGCCCTTACGCCGGGCTTCGATCGCCTCTCCTGGTATGGCCGCGGCCCCGGGGAATGCTACGCCGACCGCAAGAGCGGCGCGCGCCTGGGCATATACGAAGCCGGCATGGACGAGCTCTATACCCGCTATATAGTGCCCCAGGAAAGCGGCAACCGCTGCGATACTCGCTGGCTATGCCTGCGGCACGGCAGCGGCGCTAGCCTGCGCGTCCAGGGGCGCGGCTCGCTTAGCAAGGACGGTTTCGATTTCAGCGTCTCTCGCTATAGCGCCGCTCAGCTCTGGGAGGCGAAGCACTGGCATGAGCTTCCGCCGAGCGGGCATAGCTTCCTGTATATGGACGTGGCCCAGCGCGGCATAGGCACGGCCTCCTGCGGCCCCGACGTGCATGAGCGCTACAGGCTTCCTCCCGCCGACTACAGCCTCGACTTAAGCTTCGAGCTCGGTTCGGGGGCTTAGTGGCCTTTCGCCTGGTCCTGGCGCCCCTCCACGGCATAACGAACCGCGTATACCGCGAGGCGTATTTTAAGCGCTTTTCGGGCCTGGACGAGGCCATGGCGCCCTTCATACTCTCGGCCCGGAGCTGCGGCGCGAAGGGCGCCCACTTCAAGGAACTCCTGCCCGGCTATAGCGAGCGCGCCCCGCTCGTGCCGCAGCTCTTGAGCAACGACGCGGAGGGCTTCCTTGCCACCGCCCGCGCTTTGGCCGAGCTTGGCTACCGGGAAGTCAATTGGAATTTGGGCTGCCCCTATCCCATGGTCACCGGAAAGGGCAGGGGCTCGGGCCTTCTGCCCCATCCTGATACCATAGCGGCTTTCCTTGACGCGGTATGCGCGGCTACGCCCCTCCCCCTATCCATAAAGCTGCGCCTAGGCCTGCGCGACGCGGGCGAAATACTGGCGCTCATGCCTCGGCTCGAGCCCTATCCCCTCGTAAGGATCATCGTCCATCCGCGAGTCGCTTCGCAGCTGTATACCGGCGCCGTGGACCTTGACGGCTTCGAGGCCGCCATGGGGCTCACGAAGCACAGGCTCGCCTACAACGGCGATATCACGTCGCCGGAAAGCTTGGTAAGCCTGCAAGAACGCTTTCCCGGAATTGAGGAATGGATGATAGGCCGGGGCGTCCTCGCCGACCCCTTCCTCCCCGCCAGGCTCAAGGGCCTGCCCGAGAGCGGCCGCCCCCTGGAAACGCTCGAGGCCTTTCTGGACGACGTGTACGAAGGCTATAGCGATACCCTGTCCGGCCCGCGGCACGTGCTCGATAAGATGAAGGAGCTCTGGGGCTACTTAGGCCCGCGCTATCCGGCGCGCATGCGCCTGGTCAAGGACATACAGGGCTCTAAAAGCGCGGAAGCCTACAGGCGAGCCGTGAACGCCTTCTTCCGCGAATAGAAATATCGGCCACGGCCTTTATTTTTGCGCGCGGGCCGCCTAAACTTGAGCGACGCGTATGAAAATAATCGTTGGGCACAGCAACATGGACCTGGATTGCATAGGCTCCATCATACTAGCCAAGTACCTCTTCCCCGACCACGTGCCGGTGAAGAGCTATCTCGTGCATCCCGTGGCGCGCAAGCTCATGAACCTGTACAAGGGGCGGCTGGGCTTCGCCACCAGCGCGGACCTTAAGGGTCAGAAGATCGAGCGCATGGTGGTGGTGGACGCCTGCTCCATGGATAGGATAGCCGAGTACCTGCGCGGCGTGGAGCGGCCCGAGGATATAGAGATAGAGATATTCGACCACCACCCGGCCGAGCGGCGCGACATAGCGCATGCCCGCATCCACGAGCGGCCCTTCGGCGCCAATACGACGCAGCTGGGCCTTGAGCTCATCAAGCAGGGCGTGTTCATAGAGCCCGAGGACGCCACCATAGCCCTGACGGGCATATACGCCGATACGGGCAACTTCACCCACCGCAACGTATGCCGCGAGGATTTCGAGGTAGCCGCTTTCCTCTTGTCGCAGGGCGCCTCGCTCAAGCTGGTAAAGGATTTCCTCGTGCCGCTGCGGGAGAAGCAGCAGATCGTGCTCTTCCATGAGATACTCAATCTCCTCGAGAAGCATTCGGTGCGCGGCCACCTGGTGCAGACCTGCTACATGGAGCTCGAGGAGGATACCCAGGGCCTAGGCGCGGTCATAGAGCAGGTGTTCGAGGTGGAGAACGGCGAAATACTCCTGGGCTTCTTTTTCTTCCGCAAGAAGGGCAAGATGCTCATCATAGGGCGTAACAGCAACGAGCAGCTGAGCCTCAATGAATTGCTCTGCGGCTTCGGCGGGGGCGGGCACAGGCAGGCGGCTTCCGCCACGGTCAAGACCGAGGAGGGCAAGCCCATAGCGGAGCGGCTCATGGCCTACCTTGAGGCCATGCTCGCGCCGGCCGCCTGCGCCAGGGACATCATGACCGAGACGGTATACTCGATACGGCAGGACCAGACCCTGCTCGAGGCCTCGCTCTACCTCGAAAGCATATCCCATACCGGAGCGCCGGTGCTGGACGAGCGGGGCACGCTGGTGGGCTTCCTTACCCTCAGGGATATCATGAAGGGCCGCAAGGGCAATCAGATGCACGTGCCGGTGCGCACCTACATGTCGCGCTCCCTGGTGAGCGCGCCCCCCGAGGCCACCGTGCGCGATATAGACGAGCTCCTCTTCGAAAAGGAAGTGGGGCACGTGCCCATCGTGGAAAACGGTCGGCTCGTGGGCATGGTGACGCGTAGCGATATACTCGATTTCAAGCGCGACGACCAGAAGCGCAAGGCCGAGCTGCTCGAGGACCTGGGCATGGACGATACCGTGCCCGCTTGAAGCCATGAGCAGCAAGCTCTATTGGGACGAACCCTACCGCGCCGCCGTCGAAAGCTCGGTCGTCGCCGTGGACGGCGACGAGCTTAGCCTGAGCGAAACCATATTCTATGCCTTTTCAGGCGGGCAGGAGAGCGACCGCGGCAGCATAGGGGGCCTTACGGTCCTTGAGGCCCGCCATGGCGAAGGCGGTCCCTGGTATCGCCTGCAGCCGGGGCACGGCCTGCGGGTAGGCGACTCCGTGACCGTGGCCATAGACTGGGAGCGGCGCTACCGCCTCATGCGCCTGCACAGCGCCGCGGAGATCATCCTGCAGCTAGCGTATCGCGCCTTGCCCGGAGCCGAGCGCAGAGGGGCGCATATAGGGGCCGATAAGGCCAGGCTCGATTTTTCCTGGCCGCAAAGCCTTGCGCCCCTGCTCGAAAGCTTCGCGGAGCGGCTACGGGCCTTCGTGGCGGCCGACCTGGCCATAGAGTGCGGCTATAGCGACGAGGCGGCGGGGCGCCGATACTGGCGCGTCGAAGGCCTCGATGCCGTGCCCTGCTGCGGTACCCATCCGCGCCGTACCGGCGAGCTCGGCGCCCTGCGCCTTAAGCGCGACAACAGGGGCAGGGGCCAGGAGCGTATAGAAATATACCTAGAAGAGCCAAACGGCGACGCTTAAGGCGGCGAAGAGCCCCGCTACCAGAGCCTTGGACAGCGCGATATGCCTGGAAAAGTACGATCGCACGGACTCTTGGCTTACGCCGATGAGGGCGAGGGCCAGCACCGCGAGCAAGGGCGTAATGAAGGCGAGGTTATAGAGCAATAAGCTGCCCATGCCCAGCCAGGAGGCGTCTGCCTGTACCATGACGGCTATGGCCGGGAAATATACCTGGCCCGTACAGGCGAGCTCGAGCAGGGCTACCGCCGCTCCGGTGACCATGAGGCCTGAAAAAAAGGCCGTCGAGCGCAGGCCTTCGCGTATAGAGCCTTGTATCCGGGCTCGCAGGGCGTCGGGCAGCTTAAGCGCCATGTCCATGGGCTTACCCCGCTTGTACAGGATGATATCCCGTATGCTCAGCGCGCAGAACAGGGCCGTAAGCCCGCTCATAATGAGCTTCAGGGCCAGCCTCAACGCCGTTAAGCGCCCGCCTAAGCGCAAGACGTTGAATAGCCCTAGACCCAATAAAAAGTACGATATAAAAACCCCCGCGGCGAAGGCCAGTCCGGCCAAGGCCATGCGCCTTTTCCCGCCCCCGCGAAGGCCCAGATAGGACATGAAGAAGAGCAGGGTAGTAAAGGCGCAGGGGTTTATGCCGTCCACGAGGCCGGCAAGGAATATGGGCAGGGCAGCCCAGCGCATGGCGGAGCCCAAGGGCGTACCAGGGGCGGTCGCCGCCTCGGCCGACGCGCCGCCGGAGGCGGGAAGCCCG